>WFRQ01000351.1 GCA_015486425.1 Deltaproteobacteria bacterium
CTGATTCAGACGGTTCCATAACTGAATATGCGTGGAACTTAGGGGATGGCAGCACTGCCTCCGGTCAGACCACTTCGCATACTTACGAAACTCCCGGTACCTACACAGTCACTCTCACCGTCACAGATGACAAGGGCGGACAGGATACTGAGACTGCCCAGGTGGAGGTAAAGCAGGGTCATACATATACATGGGTACTTGGTGAAAACAGCGGGGCCGATCTTACCGGTACTGCCTCAGATACCTACATTAACGCAGATGCGGAGAATTACGCTGATTCTCCAAGCCTGCGCACATACACATGGCCCACAGATACAGCAGCTAATGCCATTATCATGAAGTGGAACCTGTCTGCATTGCCGCAGGATGCTGAGATACAGTCTGCCACCCTGGAGCTCTATCTCAACGAGGCAGGCGGAGACGATACCTACGAGGTGAGCGCGCACCGCATTGTGGGCCTTGATCCTGTAATAGAGGCATGCACCGGTGAGACATATGATGGAACCAGCCCGTGGACCAATGGAACCTCACTTGCCCAGGACAATATCGCAGATGCAGAGAGTCTCACGGCAGTGGATGCGCAGGCAGGCTTCAAGTCATGGGATATCACCTCCATGACTCAGACATGGGTGGATACGCCAGATGAAAACTATGGTGTACTCCTGAATGCCGATACTACAGCCTCATCTGACAGCTTCCGCTACTTTGCTTCAGCCCAGGCTGAGGATGGCACAGTAAGGCCAAAGCTTACCGTTACATTCATAACAGAAGAGCAGCCTGACCTGCCTCCAAGGGCCGAGGCCGCCGCAGATACTCTCTCAGGCAAGGCGCCGCTTACGGTGAACTTCAGTGCAGAGGGTTCTCATGACGCCGAAGACAGCATGAGCTTCTCATGGAACTTCGGAGATGGAAGCGACAGCGCCGAGGGCATCACAGCCGCTCACCAGTACACCGAGCCCGGAACATATCAGGCAGCGCTTACTGTAACTGACAGTGCAGGCCAGACTGATACAGCCGAGCTTACCATAGAGGTAGTGGCAAATCAGGCTCCAACGGCATCTGCTACCGCAGACATCACCGCAGGTGAGGCCCCTCTTACCGTGCTCTTTGACGCAGGGACCTCTACAGACAGTGACGGAAACATCGTTACATACAGTTGGGACTTTGACAGCGACGGCGTTGAAGACGCAGAAGGCATGAGCGTGGAACATACATTCACCGAGGCTGGTGAGTACCATGTGACCCTGACTGTTACAGATGATTCAGGGGCAACAGCCACAGATACCAGCGTGGTGATAAGTGTTACCGCGAACCAGGCGCCTGAGATTGCAGGCTTCAGCGCAACGCCTGACACTCTTAACAACCCGAAGTCCCAGGCAACCTTCAGCGCTGACATAAACGATCCTGAAGGTGATGCCCTGACAGTACATATTGACTTTGGCAATGGTCAGAGCGCAAGCCAGCTTCCTGCTGTATGTACTTATGAGCAGGCAGGGACCTACAACGTAACCCTGACTGTCAATGACGATAACGGAAACCAGACTACAGCTACACTTACCATGCAGGTCAATGACCATGCTCCTGCGAAACCGTATAACATAGTCCTTACAGCCAATTAATCAGGCATTTCCCCCTGACGTGCAGGGTCGGCGGTGTGACGGCCCCGACCCTGCTTTTTCAAAAGTCAGGCGGGTGATGCAATATTCAAAGGAAAGCCCGCTATGTGAAATGCAGCGGGCTTTTTTCATTTGGCTGGTCTGTTTTATAAAGGATGAATTCCCGTAATAGAAAGTTGTCTTTCACACAACAGTTTTTTTACACGTATCTGCCCAGAGGGTGTTGCAGATGCAAGGCGGAGGGGGCGAATGCGCACTTTCCGTACTTCGAGCCCCCGACAACGCAGCAGATGCGGTACCCCCTGAGCAGATACATACTTTTCATGAAAGTTCATCCATAATTCACTTGCCTGAATTCTTTTAACGGTGTAGGAATTTATCCTGAATTTTCATATGCTACGGCTCACGGTATTGCACAGATAGAGCAGAGCGGCATGAAAGCTGTGGATAAAATTTTCACTTCAGGTTTCATGTGATCCGTCAGGGAGATAACACCCCTGAAATGCAAATCCATTGAGAACCGCATGGATTTTTTTGATAAAAATACGCTGTAAAGGAATAGTGTACCATGGAGATTAAAAAGGAACTGCTGCCTGAATCAAAGTTAAAATCCCTTCCCGATCAGGACAATCTGGGTTTTGGAATACATTTTACAGACCACATGTTTGTGATGAAATATGATGAGGGAAAGGGATGGCACTCACCTGTCATAAAACCGTATCAGGATTTCAGCCTGGACCCGGCAGCAGTGGCCCTTCACTATGGTCAGGCCATCTTCGAGGGCCTCAAGGCTTACAGGTGCAGCGATGACAACATAAGACTTTTCAGGGCCAGGGACAACATGAAGCGTATGAACCGTTCCGCCTGGCGCATGTGTATGCCACAGGTCAATGAACAGGACCTTCTTGACGCTATAAAGGAGCTGGTAAGAATTGAGAAACGCTGGGTGCCTGAGGCAAAGGGCACATCTCTTTATATAAGGCCGTTCATGATTGCCACCGAGGCGTTTCTCGGGGTGCGTCCTGCAAAGGAGTATATCCTCTCTGTGATCCTGAGCCCTGTAGGCGCTTACTATGCTGAAGGATTCAATCCTGTCAGGATATATGTAACCGACAAGTTCGTAAGGGCTGCAAGAGGCGGCGTAGGAGAGGCAAAGACCGCAGGCAACTATGCGGCAAGCCTCATGGCCTCCGAGGAGGCAAAGAAGCTGGGCTTTACACAGGTGCTGTGGCTGGATGCGGCTGAAAGGCGTTATATTGAAGAGGTGGGCACAATGAACATATTTTTTGTGCTTGATGATACCCTTGTCACCCCGGCCTTGAGCGGCAGCATACTTCCTGGAATCACCAGGGACTCGGTCCTGAAGCTCGCTGATGCATGGGGCATAAAGGCTCGGGAGCGTGCCATTACAATTGATGAAGTGATTGAGGCTGCGGCTTCAGGTCATTTAAGGGAATGTTTTGGAAGTGGTACGGCTGCAGTAATTTCTCCGGTGGGTTCCCTGTATTACAAGGGAGAGGATTACCCCATTAACGGCGGAGAGACAGGAGAGCTTGCCCACCGGCTGTTTGATGAGCTTACAGCCATGC
>WFRQ01000352.1 GCA_015486425.1 Deltaproteobacteria bacterium
CATTCGGGGATGACGATCTGAACTGCCTGCAACTCCGTCATTCCGGCAGGTTGCGCTCGTTCCCAAACTCCAGTTTGGGAACGCATACCCGGAAGCTCCAGCTTCCAGACAAGGGCAGGTAGTGCCGCACAGCCGGTATTAAAAGGAATGAAGCAGGAGCTTCTGTCAATTAGGTACCCAAACAGGAGTTTGGGCACCAGCACAAGTACGCCTTCGCCCCCTCCGCCTTGCATCTGCAGCACCCCCTGAGCAGATACGTATCAAGAAAAAATTGTTGTGTGAAAAGCGACTTTCCGTTATGGGAATTCATCCTTGAAGGGGGTGAGCAGTTACATTACAGGTTCAGGTTCTCTAAACTACCGTTTTTATGGCTGTCCAGGTAGGAGGCTATGGTTAACCTCAGCGCCTCTTCAAGAGAAACCCTGGGTGTCCATCCAAGTATTTCCTGTGCATTTGTGATATCCGGTACCCTGTACCCTACATCCTGATAATCAGGGCCATAGTATTCTTTTCCTGAAATTTCTCTGAACTGGCATGGCAACATTTCTGATGGATACGGAGCAAGCAATAAAGTCCTGAGTGGATCATCATACCGGATATTGCTGACAGCAGGCGCCGCACCGGCAAGCCAGTAATTATCTCCTGCTCCAGGCATATCTGAAAAATCCTGAACTATCCTGATCATCATTGCCGCAAGTTCCCTGATGGAATAATCATTGTCAGGGTTGCCGATATTGAATATTTTTCCATCACACCTGCCGCCCTCGTTTCGAATAATCTTCAAAAGGCAGTCAATGCCGTCATCTACATAGGTGAAACAGCGGCGCTGTTCGCCACCATCTACAAGGGTAACAGGCTCTCCCCTTAAAATGTTGCCAAGAAACTGTGTTACAACCCTGGATGAGCCTTCTTTGGGCGCAGAGAGGCTGTCCAGACCGCTGCCTATCCAGTTGAAAGGCCTTATCAGTGTAAACTGAAGGCCCTTGTGCTGTCCCATTGCCCATATAACCCTGTCCATCATCTGCTTGGCGCAGGCATATATCCAGCGCTGCTTGTGTATGGGGCCATAGATAAAATTGCTGGTCTCCTCGTTGAACTGTTCATCTTCACACATGCCGTACACTTCGCTGGTGGAGGGGAAAATAACCCTGGTGCCAAATTTCGCGCACTGCCTCACAATCCGGAGGTTCTGTTCAAAATCAAGTTCAAAGACCGCCAGCGGATCTTTTACATAGGTTGCAGGAGTTGCAATAGCTACAAGAGGCAGGCAGATATCACATTTTTTCACGTGATATTCAATCCATTCCCGGTTTATCGAGATATCACCTTCAATAAAATGTATGCGTGGGTGATTAATATATTCTTCTACCCTGTCGGCAGAGAGGTCCATTCCATATATTTCCCAGTCTGTGTCTGTTATGACACGTTTTACCAGATGACTGCCGATGAAACCGTTTACACCGAGCACAAGAATTTTCATAACCGCTGATCTCCGGAATTTACGCAGGTATAACCCGCTTTATTTACATTGCCTAAAGCACTTCTTAATGAGGCGCATATGAACTGAATATCCACATTTTGTTTAACAGACACAAATTACCGGAACCTTACATCAACATTACAAAGCAGAAATAATCTAAGACCTAAACGATCAAATCAGGTAACTGGCATATCACTTTTTACACAGGCTTTCTCAAATATCCATATCCAAAATCCCTGCCATAATGACCAGAAAATTTAATCTGATGGTAATCAGACGGTAATGTTCCGGTAATGTTCCTCCATTATGCTGACGGTGTCAGGCAGAGGCTGACTTAACAGCATCAGGGTTTCTGCCGGTGATAAAATGGGAGACTGGAGCAATTCATGAAAAAATCAGACAGAAATCTGGATTTTTTTCTCATTGTTATGGCCGTAACAGCAATCATATCAACTGTGTGCGTATCTTACGGCAGGGAGTCCGGGCCAGGTACTGTTAAGAAGGGTTCGTTACCAACTCAAAATCATTCCAGGAGCGAATATGTGTCAATGGCAACTGTTTTCTGCCCGGAAGCCATAAAGACAGCACTAAAAGTAGTGCCGGGCCGCGTGTATGAATGCAAACTGGAAGAAGAGGAAGGCTTTCTGGTCTATGGCGTTGAAATCATGACAACTGATGGCAAATTTATGGAAGTTCAGGTGGATGCCGGAAACGGGGAAGTCCTGTTTTCTGAAGAAGACAGACCGGAAGCGGAAAACGACTTGTGTGAAAAATTAGGGTGCGATTGATTTGCATCTAATCTTACGGGACGGTATTGGAATTCAAAATGAACATACAGGAAGAAATATCTCTTTCCGTGATTATTCCGGTGTATAACGAAGAAGCCAATATCCCCATGCTAATTCCAAGGCTGTTTGCCGTCCTGGCACAGCTTAAAGAAAACTGGGAGGTTATCTTCATAAATGACGGTTCAACTGATCACACTCTTGAGCTTCTCCAGGAAGAGGCCGGCACGAGAGGTCATATTGTGATAGTTAATCTTGCCAGAAATTTCGGTCAGCATGCAGCGGTCATGGCAGGTTTTTCCCAGGCAGGCGGCAAATGGATAATAACCATGGACGCTGACCTTCAGAATCCCCCTGAAGAAATCCCGAGAATCCTCGCCGAGTTCAAAAAGGGACATGATCTTGTTGGCACTATCAGAAAATCAAGGCGGGATACCCTGTTTCGAAAGACAGCCTCAAAAATAACAAACAGGATCATAACCAGGATTTCCGGAATTTCGTTAAAGGACTTTGGCTGCATGCTTCGAGGCTACAGCCGTGAAATAGTACTGGCTATCCTGCAAAATCCGGAATACCGAACCTTTATTCCTGCACTTGCAACATTTTTTGCCGCAAATCCTGTGGAGATAGAAGTAAGTCATGAAGAAAGGGCTGGCGGGGAGTCAAAGTACTCCATCATCAAGCTCCTGAGCCTTCAACTGGACCTTATGACCGGATTTTCCATGTGGCCTTTGAGAATACTCTTTTTTGCCGGCAGCATAATTGCTCTCCTCGGCATTATGTTGGCGCTGGTGATTATAATTATGAGACTGTATCATGGCCCAGGATGGGCCGCGCAGGGAGTTTTTACGCTTTTCTCATTCATGTTTTTCCTGGCAGGGTGCCAGCTTTTTGGCTTGGGGCTGGTTGGGGAATATATTGGCCGTGTTTTTCAGGCCGTGCGGCACAGGCCTTCCTATATACTCGAAAAAGTCTATAAATTCTCATAATTAGTTTTAAAAGCCATTTATGCCTGCCCTCCTCCCTTGCTCGTTTTAATATACGTCCTGCAATACAGATAAAAAGGAAAAACTGTGAAAAATACTTCTAAACTTCCTGGCGAATCATTAGGTAGTGGCAAGCAAGGACTCTATCATACAGCAAACCAAATGTCAGGAAATATCCTCTACAGCGACAGGTCATCCCTTATATTTCTGATTCTATTTATTTCCGCAGGCTTTCTGATATTTCTTAATAACCGTCCCCTCTGGGCCCCTGATGAGATACGGGTGGCAGGAATCGGAGCCAACATGCTTGCAGCCAAAAGCTGGGCTGTGCCCCTTCTTAACGGCCATCCGTTCCTTGAAAAACCGCCGCTCTATTTCTGGACTGAGGCCATCGCCTTTCATTTTATAGGCTTCACTCCTGCCGCGGCAAAACTTCCCTCAGCCTTGTCTGCCATTACTGGTTCGATTGGACTTTTTCTGCTATCAAGGAAATCAGGTTTTTCCAGGCTGGCTTCCCTGATATCAGCCATGATGCTGGCCGTTTCCGTACAGTACTTCATAACCGGCAGACGCTGCATAACTGATCTGATGCTGACATCATTTGTGATCTGGAGCATATATGCCGGATTTGGGCTGCTTTCATGCAGAAAACAAGGACATGAAGTGTTCTGGACTCTGCTTTTAGCCCTGGCGCTGGCAGGAGGCATACTCACAAAGGGGCTTGTGGCAGTGGCAATCCCTGTGGCAGTACTTTTGCCATGGTATTTGATTGCCGGTTATCCGGATTTACGTCATCTCTTCAACAGGAATAGTCTTCTTTTTGCAGGGGCCATCATCTTCTCTTTTTTGATTTTTGGCATATGGCTTCTTTTTTTGTATGAAGATGCCGGTACTGAAGGGATTTACAAGGTGGTATGGCTCAATAATTTTGGAAGGTTTTCAG
>WFRQ01000353.1 GCA_015486425.1 Deltaproteobacteria bacterium
GCGCAGTTTCAGGCCGTTTCAGGAAAAAACTCCAGAAGGAATCTGATTTTGCTCTGTCATGGCTGAAACCATGGCCATGGATAAAGATAAAACCCTCGCTTTCAGGCCCACTTGCGGAACTTGATGAAAAGGAACTCAAGGATATGAAATTTCCTGTTCTCAACAGCCGCGTTTCTGAGGCACTTGATACGGAGGATACCTCGGAAGAATTCAAAAAACCGGCAGTAATCATACTCTACACATCAGATGGCAGGGCAGGCGTACTATACGTTGAGAACACGCCTGAAATCAAAGAGATTGCAGAGGATGCCGTATGGAGCGCGTCTTCTGATAAAGACCAGCCTGTAATGGGTAAAATAGCGCAGGGCAGCGATACCCTGACCATAATCTCCATGTCAGGACATGCTTAGGGGCAGTCCAAAAACAGGTTGGATGAGTCTTGAGAACAACTCAGAGTATTTATTCACGTGTAGCAAAACGTTAAATACAGAACATTCTTGGATAAAGATATTATGACCAGCGCAGCCATAGCAGTTGAGCAGAATGTAGAAGTAGTTCTTGCTGAAGCAGATCTCTACTTCAGCCAGGGACTTAATGAAGAGGCTGGAGCCCTGTATAAGCAGGTGCTTGACCTCCTTGGTGAGGCTGATCACCATAGACGCCCGGAAATCGAAAAACGGGTCAGCCGGCTTCAGAACATTGAGGGAAGTGAATCTGCCTTTTCAGGAGACAAACCGGTTCCTGAAACCGCTGATGAAAAACGACAACGAAGATTTGACAACTGCGTAGGCCTGATGGATGCGGGCTTTTTCCGGGAAGCGGCTGAAGAACTTATTGAACTGGCTGCTGAGGATTACCAGCAGGGCGTTGTATTCTCAAAGATTGGAGAGTGCTACACCAGCCTCGACATGCCATTTGACGCGCTTGAATACTTTGAAAAGGCGCTGGAACAGCAGGAGATTACCAAGGAACTGCGCCTTTTTATTCTGTACCAGCTCAGCCTCATACATGAAAAGACCGGCTCCGTGAGCAAGGCCACCGAGGCCCTTGAGCAGCTTGTACGTCTTGATAAAAATTATAGAAATGCAGGCGACCGCCTTGCGAATCTCTCACAGAACGCAAGAAAATACGGCAGATTCTACTATCTCATCAGCAACGAGATCATAACAGAAGAACAGCTTGAAAGAGCAAGAGAGCTGGCCCAGCAGGGCAGAAAATCCATAGAAAGCGTGCTCATGAGCCAGTTCAGTGTTGACAAGGAGGATATGGGCAAGGCTCTCAGCGAATATTACAGGGTACCGTTCACGGAATTTGATGAACTGACCGTGGGTCCCACTCCTCCATGTATTCACGGCATCAAGGAACATTTTTTCCGCACCAATGTCTGCACCCCCATAAAGGAAGAAAGGGGTACGCTCACCATAGCGCTCGATGACCCCAATGATCTCAACAAGACGGATAATATCAAACGTGTGCTCAAGGCCAGAAAATTTGAATTTGTTGTGGCCCTCAAGGAGGATATCGACAAATTCATTGATTTCTTCTATGGCAAGTACACAGTGGCAGGACTGGAAGATGAAGGCGATGATGTGTTTGACCAGCTTGACCTTGAGGAAGAACTTGAGGAAATGGCTGAAGAGGAGATGGTGGACGATGCGGACGGCGTGGTTGTCCAGCTTGCAAACAAGATCATTGAGGATGCCTTTGTAAGAAATGCGTCTGATATTCACATAGAATCCCTTACTGGAAGACGCGGCGCACAGGTCCGCCTCAGAATCGATGGCGACTGTATGCGTTATCAGACCGTTCCCTTTAACTATAAGAACGCCCTGGTTTCACGTATCAAGATCATGTCCAACCTGGATATTGCTGAAAAGCGGCTGCCCCAGGACGGCAAGATCAAGTTCAAGAGCCGTACAGGCAGGACCATTGAGCTCCGCGTGGCAACTCTTCCCACCACCGAGCGCAACGAGGATATTGTAATGCGTATTCTTGCAGCCTCGGATGCGCTTCCCATTGATAAACTTGGACTGCTCCCCAGCAATATTGACAGGCTCAAACACATACTTGAGATGCCATACGGGCTTGTTCTTGTTGTGGGGCCAACAGGTTCAGGTAAGACCACCACGCTGCACGCCGCGCTTGGATATATCAACCGGCCTGAAAAGAAGATATGGACAGCAGAAGACCCTGTGGAAATCGTACAGGACGGCCTGCGGCAGGTGCAGATTCAGTCTTCCATTGACCTCACCTTTGCCAGGGTGCTGAGGGCGTTTCTCAGGGCTGATCCTGACGTGATAATGGTTGGTGAAACAAGGGATGAAGAGACAGCGAATACGGTGATTGAAGCCTCTCTTACCGGTCACCTGGTCTTTTCAACCCTTCATACCAACTCCGCGCCGGAAACCATTACCCGACTGCTTGGCATGGGAATGGACCCGTTCAACTTTGCCGATGCCCTTCTCGGAGTTCTGGCCCAGAGACTTGTGAAACGGCTTTGCCCAAAGTGCAGACAAGGATATGAGCCGGATCAGGAGGAAAAGGAGATGATTCTCAAGGAGTATGGAGAATCACCCTCTGTCCCCCTTGAGATGAAAGACCTGGAAGATATTACCATTTACAAGGCAAAGGGCTGCTCTGCCTGTAACAAAACAGGCTACAAGGGCAGACTTGCCATACATGAACTGCTGCTTTCTGACGACGGCCTGCGGCAGTTGATACAGGGCAATGCACCGGTTCACGACATTGCGGCACACGGCATGAAACATGGTATGCTTACCCTGAAGCAGGATGGCATCCAGAAGGTGCTTCTTGGAGATACAGACCTCAAGCAGGTAAAGAGGGCCTGCATCAAATAATGCTGGCATCTGCTCAGGGGGTACCGCATCTGCTGCACCCCGTGAGCAGATACGTGTCAAACAAAAAAATGTTGTGTGACAAGCCACTTTCCGTTATGAGAATTCATCCTGAAGATGAGATGGGAAATCGCCAGGTTATTTTTGGACAGCCCCTGAATTGAACGTTCTATAAAACCCACCTGCGGGTGGGAGCATTCCCCTTTTGTTCCAATATCATAACGTGCTTCGGCTATGTAACTTTTTGAGACTGGTTCTGAAACTGTCATGATGTCTTTCGAACGTTCCATGCAGGTTTTCTCGCAGAACAAGTCTCAAAAAGCCACACAGCCTCCGCAATAATAGAAAAGGCGGGACAAACGGGGAATGCTCCCCCTGCGGATTTCCAGACTTCAGCAGGGAAATCCGCATTCCCCTCTATTTCCAATAATTCACAACCTGTTCATTCTTGCATAACAAGTCTGTTTGGGATTATGCTGTTATTATACCTGAACTTTCATGTTACGCGGCCCATGCAGTGCAACACCCCATTCATGAAGAGGGCAGACGGAAGCCAGTGTATCTTCACAGTAATCGCTATTCCGGGGAAAGGCGCAGCGGACAATAAAAATACGTTTTTGCTGCATGTGACATTGTATGAGCAGATAACACCTTCTTTTACTTTGAGCCTTGAGCTTTCAGCTTTAAGCTGTTTTGCCCCCCTTGGCATAAATGCTCAAAGAGAAAAGATGTGTGCTGCATAACGGCTGAAAAGATATGTCACAATCAGCGATAACGTGACGAGAGGAATACAAATTCTGACCATGTCAAAATACACTTCAGATATACATCCGACTGCAATTATTTCTCCTGAAGCTGAAATTGGCGCAGGAGTAAAGATAGGGGCCTATTCCATAATAGGTCCAAACGTCCTGATAAAAGACCGGTGTTCCATAGGTCCTCATGTGGTAATTGAAGGCCACACCAGAATTGGTGAGGACGCCCAGATATTTCAGTTTGCCTCAATTGGGGCAGTGCCGCAGGATTTAAAATACAACGGAGAGCCCACAGGCGTTGAAATTGGCGCAGGCACCATTATCAGGGAGGGAGTGACTGTCCACAGGGGCACTGAAGACGGAAGAGGGGTCACTGCAATAGGCAGGCTGTGCATGCTCATGGCCTACAGCCATGTTGCCCATGACTGCAAGCTGGGAGATAATGTAATACTTGCAAACAGCGTTGCCATGGGAGGTCATGTGACAA
>WFRQ01000354.1 GCA_015486425.1 Deltaproteobacteria bacterium
CTCTATTTCAACCTCAAGGGAGCGTTTGATTTTGCCGCGCTTTTCTTCTTCCTCCACCTTTACCTCAAAGGACATGGTGGAGGGCAGTGGCAGATCTATCTCCTCCGCCCCGCTTTTGAGCGTGACATTTCCCTGTTCAACACGGTCTGCAAGCTGCCTTAAAAAGGCTGCTATTTCAGATGCGCTGCGCCTCTCTTCAGTTTTGAACAATATCTTTTCTCGTCCCATGGCAGTACTCCTTATTGTAACTGTTCAGTGTGGCCGTTAAAGCCTGTCGCTGATACGGAACAGGATGTGACCAGGCAAAGAGGGTATCCGCATTGAACATGCCGTGTCAAGACCCCGCAGTTGCCCGGCATTTCCATATTCCTGATGTTTTTCAGGTTTGGACCCTGACATATCATTTGTCTTCATACCTGCTTTGAGCGATTGTTCGTATTTGCTGCGTATACGCAAAAGAGGCATTCCCATTATAGTCGGCTTGTAACGCTCAACCTGTGTCATAACTATTTTTTCAACCATAGCGCTCATTTAGAGATAATACATTGATAATTTAATGAAACTAAAATCATTATTCAAAAAATCAGTTGACAGGATATCTCTTATGAGATAATGGATATAAGTACCACATTGTGGTATGGCATGATTTATGGTTTCATAAATTCAGACGGATTAAGGAGGATTTGAGGATGAAAATATGGTTTTCCCTGGGAGTTTTTTCACTGTTTTTGACTGTGGCAGTGGCGCTTCTCATGTCAGCATCTGCGACCGCAGATGACATTTCTGACAGCAGTGAATGTGTCGCCTGCCATACTGACCTGGAGGAGATGGACGATTACGGAGCCGCTGCAGCAAGCGCTGCTGCCGCGGTGGCAGGGTGAGGTGTATCGGCGCCCCAGGTCAGGGGGCGAGATACCTTTGGAGTCGCAAAAGACTTTCTGAATACACCTCATGGCGAGCTTGGATGCCGCTACTGCCACAAGGGGAAAAATGTAGACGATGAGGAGGAGGCACATGAAGGATTAATCAGGGACCCGTCAGATGCCGGGGGCGGAGGCGTCTGCGCCGAATGTCACGATGATATCACCGAGACTTACAAAAATTCCATGCACTATACGCTGAAGGGTATCATGGACATTGTTGGCACAATCTCATCTCCACACAAGATGCAGGACACCCTGCTGCCTGAGGCCTGGGCCCTGGACTGCGCAGAGTGTCATGCAAGCTGCGGAAGTTGCCACGTGGCATGGCCGCATGTTTCAAAGGGAGGTCTGATTGACAGGCACAGATTCCAGAAAAAACCTCCCATGGAAAAAACCTGCTTTGGCTGTCACGGTTCGCGATTTGCCGGTGAATACGTGGGTTTCCTCGGTGAAACCGCTGATGTCCATTATGAAAAGGGACAGATGGAGTGTTATGACTGTCACAAGGGGCATGAGTTCCATGACACCAAACCTGCTGACGCCAAACGCTATTATGCCACAGAGACCCCGCGCTGTGAAAACTGCCATCCAGACGCTGTGGCGGGCCGCTCAAGCATTCCTATGCACAACGCCCACAAGAAGGATGAACTGGCATGCCAAGTATGTCATGCCACTCCATATTTCAACTGCCAGAACTGCCATGTCTCTCTTGATGTAAAGAAGGAGGGAGAGATAAAGGTGATCTTTCCTTCAGACCCCTTATACACATTCAAGATAGGTAAAAACATAGACATCGGCCCCAATAACCCCTACAGCTACAACCTTGTCCGCCACTCCCCAATGAAAAAGGACTCTCTTGCATCGCTTCGATACTTTCAGAAGGTGCTCAAGGGCAAGGCAGGGCCTGAGGATCTGATTGCAAACTGGGATGCACTACCCACATGGAACTCAGCGGCAGTACACAGCATCCAGAGAAAGACTGAACAGAACCAGTCCTGTAATGCCTGCCACGGGGTCAAGAAACTCTTTCTTACCAGGGATGATATCAGGCCTGATGATCCAAAGGCCAACTACAGCATTGTGGTAGATGTTCCTGCAGAGGTAAAGAGATAGAGCTGTAAAAAAGGAGTGGATTCAATGAAATGCACAATAAAATACATGGTCCTGCTGATGATAACCGCATTGCTGGCCTTAACCATGGTTCCCTTGTCACTCTCCATGGCAGGGGAGACAGGCCCACTTGTCTCAACACAGTGGCTGGATAGCCATAATCAGGACCAGGGATTGCTCATTTTGGATGTAAGAACCAAAGCCAACTATTCATTTGCCCATATCCCAGGCGCGGTCAGTGTCCCCTATGCCGCAATTGAACCAAAATGTGAAAAGGAATGTTATGTCATACCAGGTGAAAAGAAGATAACTGAAATATTTCGCAAGGCAGGCATGAACAACAACTCGCACGTAATAGTTTATGCTCATGGAAACAATGTCAGTGATGCCTCCAAGGCAGGGGCCGCATACTGGGTCCTCAAGGCCCTGGGACATGAGAAGGTATCAATGTTAAACGGCGGATTTACCAAATGGACATTTGAAGGCAGGGTGGTAACACGGGAGGTCCCGTCAATAAAGCAGGGCAATTTCAAACCCTCTGATGACAGGTCGCTGATTGCTGTCACTCCAGATGTGACAAAGGCATCTGACACAGGCAGCGCCGTGCTGGTGGATGCGAGAAATTCAGTCCAGTACTTCGGGCATGAGAAGCGGGCTGACGTACAGTGCTTCGGACACATACCAGGGGCAGTGAACCTTCCGGCAGACTTTCTCTCAAACGCCGGTATCAACCGCGCGCCTGCAACCATGAAATCCAGGGAGCAGCTTGAGCAAATTGTCCTTGGCGCAGGGATTCCGTCAGACAGAAAGGTGCATCTCATAGTTTACTGCAATACTGCGCAGCTTGCAGGCCTGAACTACCTGGTACTTAAGGATATCCTGGGATATGGCAATGTCAGTGTATATGACGGCTCAATGCTGGAATACTGCTCCACCGGCCTTCCTGTTGAGCGTTTTTCCTGGGGCCTGAAACGGCACAACCTGTAGGGGAGGGAGTTATGAACTGGAAAAAAACGGGAATATCAGCAGCGATTGCAGCCTGGTTTGTGCTTGTAACAGCGGCATGTTCATGGGCTGCCCCGCAGACGCTTGTAACTGTGGAATGGCTTGAGAGCCACGTGAAGGATAGAAATGTGGTTATTCTCGATGTACGGACTTTCCCGAAGTACTTGAAAAGCCACATTCCAGGTGCAGTAAGGGCCTTTGGGCCGTGGCGCACAATGAATGAGCAGTTTGTGGGATTCATGGCGCCTCCGGTAGAAGAGCTTGAAAAGATGCTCCAGGAGTATGGCGTCTCAAACAGCTCAAAGGTAATAATTTATGATCAGGGAATGACATCAAGCGACACGGCCAGGAGCGCAAGGGCTGTCTGGACCCTTCACTGGCTGGGTCATGAAAACTGCGCTATACTTGATGGAGGTTTCAATGCCTGGGAACAGAAGGAACTGCCTGTGAACACGGCCCCTGCCATTGGGCCAAAAGGCGATTTCAGGGCTTCACCAAAACCTGAAAAGGTTATCACCCTGGCCGAAGTGAGGAAGAAAATGGGAAACGGCACTACCGTGTTTGTTGATCTCAGGGAGCCTTTCCAGCACTTCGGGCATGAGAAGAAGAGCAATATTGCCAGATATGGGCATCTTACCGGCTCTCTCCTCATGCCTGCCGCCTACATGACCATTGGCGGGCAGAATTTTTCGCCTGCCTTTCTGAGGTCAAAGGAGGAGCTGCAGCAGATGGCTACAGGTGCCGGGCTTCCTGACAACAGGGATCAGGAAATAGTGGTTTACAGCAACACCGGGGAACAGGCTGCTCTTGGTTACTTTGTCCTGGATACCATGCTGGGATATACCAATGTCAGGCTGTTTGATGGTTCCATGCTGGAAGCCGCAAAGGCCAAGGACATTCCAATCTCCATGTATGCGTGGGGCTGGAATGAAAAAGGGGCAGTAACAGGCAGATAACCAGACATTGAACATGGTCGGGCGGGCGTTCGTCCGCCCGGCCATTATTTCATTGATTAAATGTCCACAACTTCACTGCATGCACAATACGCCTGCGGATTCATGCTGCATGTGGCATAGTAATAAAAAAAATGACAAATATCTGAACTAACAAACAGGGGGCTAATTGTGGCTACTTTGCAAGTTCGAGCAATTGACGAAATGCTTTATGAGGCATTAAGGCATCGTGCTTCCATGGAAAACCGGTCAATTAGTCAAGAGGTCATTGCGATCCTCAAAGCATATCTTTCTTCACCGGTGTCAAAGCACACAAGCAACACTAATGCTTTTCTTGAGATGTGTGGGACTTGGCGGGATGACAGGAATGAGGATCAGATTGTTGATGATATCAAGAAAAGTCGTCGGACAGGTGAAAGATTTAGTGAGGATTTATTCTGATGTATCTGCTTGATACAGACATTATCATATACTCACTCAAGGGGAATAAAACCGTTATTGACAACTTTCGCAAACACGCTGAGGCCCCCAAGGCAATTTCTGTGATCACCTATGGTGAACTGGTGTATGGGGCTAAAAAGTCACAGCAGGTTGTGGCTAACCTGGCAAAAGTCCGGCGACTAAAAGATATTTTTCCTGTAATTGAAGTCAGTTGCACGATTATGGATACTTTTGCCTCCATAAAAGCTGAGTTGAGTAAAAAAGGCATGACTGTTTCCGATTTCGATTTACTAATTGGCGCTACTGCTATGACAATAGGGTATTGCGTTGTAAGCAATAACGAAAAGCACTTTGCCAATATACCTTATTTGACCTATGAAAATTGGGCTAAGTTGTAACTGAAGGAAGGAGGACAGCGAAATATATCTCCGCATTGATCATGCCGTGTCAAGACCCCTCAGTTGCCCAGCATTTCTATAATCCTGATGTTTTTCAGGTTTGGACCCTGAATACAGACCTCGTAAAATGATTCTACGATAACTGATAACTCAGACCGGCAGAAGTTCAATTTTGTTTGAATTCCCTGTGGATAAAGGGTTTGAGCCCAATATCCAAGTAACTTTTAGCGAGGTCTGTATTTTTTACCTCCCGAACCTTTCTGCCATTACCTCCACATCCTTTTCATCCACGTAACCGTCATGTTTAAGGTCAAAGGCAGGGTCATAACCACCGCTTGCCAGCACATCGATCATGCTCCCAAGGTCAGAACCGTCCACATCACCATCATGATCTACATCACCCAATAACACCGACTGTCCGCCGCGAACCGCGCGTACATAATAACTACTCAACTTGTCGTCGTCGTAGTCGACGGAGCCGGAGCCGAACCACACGAGCCACGGGTAATCATAGTAGCTGGCGTGGGTAGTAGACGACCAGTAACCGGACGACATAGTATTGGAAAAATAAGTGCTATTTATACTGGGATTATAAACCTTGTAATCAATTATAGACTGCAACTCATTACGGTCAGGAAGACGCCAGTCATCATAACCGGCAAACCCTGAATCTTGACACGCCTGTAGCGCATTCTGCCATGAATAGCCCATGGGCGAGTCAAAACATCCATTTGTTCCCGGATTCCAGGTTTGACCCATGCTGCACTTCTGCCACATCAGACCGGTTACTGTATCTGTGATAGTGCCATCATTGTTGTCCACAAAATGTTCTTTTGGTACCGCCTGTCCGCCGCGAACTGCGCGCACATAATGGCTATTAGACTTTTTGTAGTCGTGGTATATGTCGCCAAGCCTAAAATCCACGTACCACGCTTTATCATCGTAAGAGGCGGAGGTAGTAGACGACCAGTGATAGGATGACACGGTGTTGGGGAAATATTCGGTATTAATACACGGGCCTGGATACGTAATATTGTTGTTTAGTAAAGTGGAAAGCTCCTTTACGGTAGGAAGCCTCCAGTCAGAATAACCGCCGAAGCTGGTTGAGTTAAGCGCATTTATAAAGTCTTCTGTATCTGTCCCATCGCCGCATGTACC
>WFRQ01000355.1 GCA_015486425.1 Deltaproteobacteria bacterium
CGAAACCCTGAAAAAATGGATTGAGGATGGCAGCTTCCTCATAGGAGAGCCACAGGAACTTCTGCCTGGTCCCACTCAAAATGAGTAATTCCTGTCCAGGCATCTGGGTTTCATTGCATTTCAGTCTATTGGCAGGCATTAGCAGTCCAAGCTTTTATGCGGACAAGTCTTGAAAAATATAATGAACTGAAATTATTTCTCCAGAATCTGGATGAAAGCATTGCGGTGGCATATTCAGGTGGTCATGACAGTTCATTTCTTCTTGCTTCAGCAGCAGAATGGTGCCGATATCCAGTATTTGCATTGACCGCGGAATCCCTGTTTCTGCATCAAGACGATCTTCATAGTATTGCAACCATGAAAACCAGGCTGAATGCCAGGTTTGTCAGGGTGAGCTGGGACCCTTTCTTGTATCCGGAAATTATTCGCAATGATTCCAGACGATGCTATTTCTGTAAAAAAAACATGTACAAGGCCCTGATGGACAGGTGCGTAAAACTGGATATTTCATATATTGCAGATGGAACTCACGTTGATGATATAGGGGAAGACAGACCAGGTCTTGAAGCCATAAGGGAGCTTGGTATAAATACGCCCCTTTGCCAATTTGGTCTTGACAAGCAGGACATAAGACATTTAAGCTTATTACAATCACTGGAAACATGGGAGCTCAGGAGCCAGTCATGCCTTGCAACAAGGATCAGTCAGGGCAGGTCATTAGATCCGGAGGAGTTGATCCTGGCGGGGAAAATAGAATCCATGCTTGCAGACAGGGGAGTCAAAGGCAGCAGATGCAGAATTTCCAGCAGTGAAGTAGTCATTTCTGCTCCTGATACGCATAAGGCACAACTTGCAACACTTTTGGATGAAATCAAGACTGTTATTTCAGATGCCGGTCTAAACTTTCATGTTGCATTGCACAGTCTGTGCAACACCCCATATCATGAAAATGAAAAGTGAAATCTAAGTTGAGCGTTCCGAACGGTAACATACTGAACATATCGGGATCATTTTAAAAATGCAGGTTTAGTTGTTCAAGAATTTATATCTTAACGGAGGGATTAAATGAACAAGGGACAGCTTGTAGATCGCATGGCCAAGGCAGCAGGTATTTCCAAAAACGCAGCAGACAAGGCTCTTAATGGCTTCATTGAAGCTGTAGAAGAGGCCATGGGTGACGGAGAAAAAGTTACCCTGGTAGGATTCGGCTCGTTCTACGTATCAGAAAGAAAGGCAAGGACAGGACGTCACCCCAAAACCGGGGAAACAATTCAGATACCTGCCAGGAAAGTGGTTAAATTCAAAGCTGGCAGCCGTCTTCTTGAAAGCGCTTCATAAAATCGGCAGCACTGTATCTACTGACAAACCGGCACAGGGTCATAATCCCTGATGCTTACGATTCAAGATTAGTATCTGCTCAGGGGGTACCGCATCTGCTGCGTTGTCCGGGGCTCGAAGTACGGGAAGTACGTCTTCGCCCCCTCCGCCTTGCATCTGCAGCACCCCCTGAGCAGATACGTGTCGAGCAAAAAAAATGTTATGTGAAAAGCGGCTTTCCGTTATGGGAATCCATCCTGGGGGTGAGCAGTTACATTTCAACAAGATTATTCAAAAGTCCGCCTGTGCGGACTTTTTTAATAATCTATGCGGGTCTAATTCCCCGAATCATGCTGTGTGGGTAGTTTATTATCTGAAAATTGAACAGAAGAACACTGAAGCTATAAATCCTGCCAGGTCTGCCGTAAGTGCAGCAGCCACTGCATATCGTGTTTTCTTTATTCCCACTGCCCCGAAATATACTGCAAGCACATAAAAAGTGGTTTCAGTAGAGCCTTGAATCGTACCTGCAAGAAATGCCGCATAGCTGTCCGGCGAATTGGCAGTTATCTCACTCATGAGGCCAAAGGCACCTGAACCGGAAAGAGGCCTTAAAAGGGCCATCGGAATTACTTCAGCAGGTATGCCGAACAAGGAGGTAACCGGGTCCAGAATGTGTGCCAGTATCCTGAAGGCCCCGGATTCCCTGAAGAGCCCCACAGCAACCAGAATCATTACCAGGAAAGGAATCAGCCGTACCGCCACCTTGAATCCCTCCCTGGCACCTTCCACTCCTTTTTCGTAAACCGGTACATTTTTAATGAATCCGAATCCTACGAGGCAGAACATAAGAATCGGAACAATCCAGCCTGTAATCTGCACGGCATCCATCCTGCCTTGAAAAAAACGCCACAAAAATGCAACAGATAGACACGCAGTCAGTATATAAAAGATAAGTGCGGCCTTTTTATCTGTCCGGGGTATCTGACTGTAGTCCTCGGGATTTTCAACATCCTGCCTGTCAGGGTCTAATTCATCATCATCCAGGGCAGGGGAGGGGATTTCAGAGATTTCCACATCAAGCGGTGACAGAGAGTCCAGCTTTCTGAAAAATTTTGCAGCAGCAATGGCAACCGCGGTGGAGCAGGAGGTGGCAAGTATTGACGGGAGAAGAACTGCCGCAGGTTCAGATGCTCCAGCCGCAGCCCTGACCGCTATTGTGCCAAGGGGCAGGATTGTAACATTTGACGTATTAATGGCCAGAAACAGACACATTGCATCAGTGGCAACTCCCGGTCTTGAGTTCAACTTTTCAAGGGCTGTCATGGCCTTTATGCCCAAAGGCGTGGCAGCGTTGCCGAGGCCCAGGGCGTTTGCGGCCATATTCAATACCATTGCCGACATGGCAGGGTGTTCCGCAGGGATATCCGGGAAAAGCCTGGTCATTATCGGCTTTATGCCGCGTGATATCAGCACCATCAGGCCGCCTGATTCTGCTATCTTCATCAGCCCAAGCCACAGGGCCATGGCACCTGTAAGACCAATTGCAAGGTTGACACCGTTTTTTGCTGCCTTGAAAGAGATATCAGTGAGTTTCTGAGGGTCTCCAAGCCAGGCGGCTGCCACAATAGACAGCATTATCAGATAAAACCATATTGAATTCATCAGGGCAGGGCGGGCAGCCTCAGTGGCAGACCGGCTTTTCTGCGTGTTTCTCCTGTCATTATGCATAAAATTTTCCGATAAATGAAAAAAGGAATGAATTGCTGAAAAATGGAATGAAAAATTTAAGTTTCATTTTCAAGGCTCCGATAATAAGAACAAGATAAAGGAAAATTCGGTATGAATAAATGAATATTTCGTCTCATCACATACAAAATGTAATAAGGGCCTATGGTCAGAGAGTAGAAAGACGAAGCCTTGCACGACTCAAGGCAGCCTCTCAGCCTGTACCGAGGGGGCCTGATTCCATATCAATATCTTCCGAGGCAAGACAGAAGCAGATAACACAGAAAATTACTTCAGACATATTGACAAGAGCCGGGAAAGATGTAGCAGGTAAAGTCAGTGAAAAGGTCGTGGAGCGGCTTGGAAATGAATTCGGTGGCACCATTGATTTCATTTCAAACAAGGAAAAGGGCAAAAATTTTAAATTTCGTGTAATTAACGATAAAACAGGGGAACAACTCAAGGAATTAACCCCTGAGGACATTACAAAGGTTGTTGAACGCCTGTATGATATGGTAGATAAAGAGGTAATGTCCGAACAATAAAGTTTATAAGTTCACAGGAGATATCAAAAATGAAAATAGATTACAGCAGCCAGAAAGCACAGATGGATGCGTACATAAAGAACACAGCTCAGGTCCAGAATCAGAACCAGGAACGTGATGCTGCTGCCCAGAATGCTCAGGCACCGGCACGTGGTGATCGTGTAGAGCTGTCTTCTGGATCACGTCTTCTTCAGAAGGTTAACAGCATAATGAAAGCTGAAGAACCTGGCAGGGCTGAAAAAATCAACATGCTTAAGGAACAGGTTCAGAATGGAACTTATGAAATAAAGCCTGAAAAGATCGCTGAAAGCATGTTGAGCGATATGATTAAAGATTTAGGCTGAGAGCTTGGCAGGCCTCATTATCCAATAATTCTTTTTCATAGTAGTACTCCTCCTCTCCTCCCCATGAAGAGGGATTGCCCATAGAAGGGTAAATCCCTCTTTTTTTTGTCCTGTACAAATTCTCCTGTATCTGTTTACAGGCGGGCGCAGATAACAGGACGCAGATAAACGCAGACTTCGTACGCAGATAAAAGACAAGGACAAGGAATCTGCACAGATTTGTTGAGAAGTTACAATGGGACAAAGGGGGAATGCTCACGTTCTTTTTTTTCATATGTCATTTTGCTCGTTCCCAAACTCCAGTTTGGGAACGCATACCCGGAAGCTCCAGCTTCCAGACAAGGGCAGGTAATGCCGCATAGCCGGTATTAAAAGGAATGAAGCAGGAGCTTCTGTCAATTGGGTACCCAAACAGAGTTTGGGCACCAGCAGGGCATTTTGAAACACGACCTCAAGTATTCCTTTATAGTTTTAAATCCAGCATATCAAAAATGTCGCATAATATACATTATGTAAAATATTGCAAGGTACAGAGCTTAGTATGTAATATTTATAACATGCTGATTTAAAAAGTTATTTTGTGATTATGGTAGTATACCAAAGGAAAAATGCGGTTAATTATGGTGCGCAGAAGCTATATGAAACAAAATAGAAATTTACCAGGAAAATACATTTATTTTTTGCCTGTATTTTTATGATATTGAATTACACAGGCTGTACGGTGCAAAATGAAAGTCTATTCAGGCAATTTATTTTGGTATTTGGTAAGGCGTCCAATTTTTTTATTGATATCAGCAGCAAGAAGCGCCTGGGTCCTCATTGCTTTGATATCATCAATAATTTCTCTGTTTTCAGGGACATCTTCCATGTTGAGCATAATCAATTCCAAACGCCCAACAATTATCTGCAGTGGCTGATTTAATTGATGCGCAGCCGCACTAATTGAATGCAATACCCCGCTGAAGCGTTCTGTTTCATTGCAGCTCTGCCTCAGTGCAATTATTTTAAGGCCCTGAAAAATAACAGCCCACAGTATCTCAGGTGTAATCTTCGCTGAAAGTATAATGTCACACAATGCCTCTCCATCAGGCGCTGCTGCTTCAGCATCATTTTGAAGCCATACAACATAAATGTTGTTTAACTCTCTGTTAGAACGTATTTTTTCAGTGATTGCTGTTTTTTCATCCGCATCTGTATCTGGCCCCATTATCACAACAGGGATTTGAGAACTCCCGGTCAGTGTCTCCATGATCTGCTGGGCGTCAACCAGAGAAACATCGTATTCATCACCTGAAAGACGCCCTGTCTGCTGCACAAATTCATCATCAATACCAATAAAAAGTATTTTACCTGCATGTACGGTTTGATGTTTTTTCTCTCTGAGATCAACAGACTGACACCTTTTATCCCTTTCCAGGTCCTTTTCAAGGTCATTAACCAGATAATCTATATCTTGGGCCACACCGGAATCCAGGCTTATAACACCACTTGAAAGAGCCAGAGGCGCGGAGCGCCTCCTGTTCATGGCAGAACATATCAGACGTTTTATGCGTAGCGCAGCGGCTTCCCCTCCTGCCTCATGTGTATTTGGCAGTATTACAGCAAACCTGTTTTCCCCGAAAAAAAAGGCGCAGTCGCTTGTTCTGAGCTGCCTTATAAGCTCATCCTTGAATTCCTGAAGTTCTGCGCCCTCGAGCTGTTCCTCAGGCTCTATCAGGAGCAGCGTTATACGATGCCCATAACGTCTTACCCTGGCTATCTCCCTCTTTAATTCACAGTAAAACTCTTCCCTGGTTCTGATCTTGGATGAACAATTTTTATGCGACATGGGATACTTTAATCTCCTGAACCTTACATGGAAAAATACAGAAAACCGGCGTCTTATGTTTTATATTTGTAAATTCAATTAAAATGAGGATTTCTTTCACTTATCACTGTTTCCAGGTCCATCGTCAGCTACTTTGGGAATAGAAAAGAAAAAGGTAGTACCCTTTCCAACAGTGCTGTTCACCCACACCCTGCCGTTATGCGCTTCCACAATACTTTTCACAACAGCAAGGCCTATCCCGGTACCGTCACTTGTGTCTTCTGTGCGTTCCTGGCTGGCTGCCCGGAAAAAAGGATCAAAAATATGCGGGAGATCCTCTTCCGGTATGCCGGGTCCCCTGTCCATCACCTTGCATACAACGTATCGGTCATGGTCTTCTATTAAAATACGGACTTCAGTATGAGGCTGAGAATACTTGATTGCATTGTCAACCAGGTTCACAAAAACCCTCTGAATCTGCTCCCTGTCTACCATTACAAGTATATTCTGCTCTGGCACATTCACGGATAACCGAATATCCTTTGACGCGGCCCGTTCCTGAAATTCATTCACCACATCATAAATGATTTTTTCCATGCTGCACTTTTCCAGAGAAAGTTTTATCTCCCCGGCTTCCATGCGCAACACATCGAGAAATGAATGGATATGGTTATCCAGTTTTTTTAATTCATTGTTTATAACTGTCAGATAGTTTTTCTGCTTTTCATTGAGTTCGCCGGCCTTTCCCATGAGAAGTCTTGACAGAAATCCGCCTGCAATAGCCACTGGAGCCTTGAGATCATGTGCAAACATGGAAATCAGAATTTTGTGCTTCTTGCGCATCTTTTTTTCAGCGGCAATATCACGAAACATCTTCACCAGACCGCAGATATGGTCATCCTCATCTTTCAATGCCGCATCAAAATAAAGTACAGGGATCCTCTCTCCATCCTTTTTGATAAGTATAGCTTCACGGACTTCAGCGCCTGTATCTTCACTCCGGTTATAAGTATCTTCATCTTCACCAGGGGCAATCATGTCAAAAAGACCGTCACCCATCTCCCCGCAGCATTTGCCAAGGAGTTCATCTCTACTGTAGCCGCAAAGTGTTTCCGCAGCCGGATTGACTTCAATTATGTGCCCCAGCTTGTCAAAAACAAACAGACCCACAGGAAGACTGTTTATAACGAGCTTGAAAATGAAGTTGTTATTGCCGCCTACCTTACAGCTATTTTCCATATAGAGTCGCCTCTCGTTTGATATCAGGCCTTGCTGAAACTTTCATGTTGCACTGCACAGTATATGCAACACCATAGCCTGGGGAGCATTCCCTGTTTGTCCCGCCTTTTCTATTATTGTGGAGGCTGTGTGGCTTTTTGAGGCTTGTTCTGTGAAAAAATTGGCTTATGTTTTCAGAGCATTGAGAAAATTGTCTGTTATTTCCTCAAAAGCCCTGGCTGCATCACTGTCTTCCTCAAGGGAAGCAGGCCTGCCACTGTCACCCCCCTGCCTTATTGCGGGGTCAAGAGGAATTTTCCCAAGAAGAGGCAGCTTGAAAGCACGAGCAATTTTCTCCCCTCCCCCGCTTCCGAATACTTCCATGGTCTCCTCACTGCCGGGAATTTTCAGATATGACATGTTTTCAACTATTCCAGTCACAGGCACATCGTGTGTATTGAACAGTGCGATGGAACGTCTTACATCTTCAAGGGCTACCTTCTGTGGCGTTGTAACCACAATTACCCCAGCTATAGGTATGGTTGAGGCCACAGTAAGCGGAGCATCTCCTGTGCCTGGTGGGAGGTCAACTACAAGATAATCGAGTTCCCCCCATGACACGTGTCCCAGGAATTCCTTTATGGCCTTGTTAACCAGCGGGCCCCGCCATATTACAGGAGTGCCATCACCTGCCAGCGTGGCGGTTGACATCAGTTTTACGCCGTATTTTTCCAGCGGCATAAGCATGCCCCCTGAGCCCAGCGGTCTCTCTCGTGTTCCCATCATCAGAGGGATATCAGGGCCGTGCATATCAGCATCCAGGATACCGGTGCTGTAGCCTTTTTTCGCAAGGGTCAATGCCAGGTTTACAGAAACCGTGCTCTTCCCAACGCCACCTTTGCCACTTGCAACAGCCACGACATTTTTGACATGCTTCATGCCTTCCATCTCGGAAGGTTCATTGCCAAATACCTTTGCACGCTGTTCTGAAGTCATTGTGGTAATAACCACCCTGGCTTCCTCGATCTCTGGTATGGAAAGCAGTGCAGACCTGACCTCTTCCTTTATTTGATCCTTGAAAGGGCACCCAGCCATTGTCAATGCCACTGTGACTCTGACAGCAGTGCCTGCAATTTCTATGTTCTGAATCATCCCCAGCTCAACTATGCTCCTGTTAAGCTCCGGGTCCTGTATATCCTTAAGTGCCTCAAGCACAGTCTCTTTTGTAACAGCCACGCTTCTACCTCTTTTCCCCGTCAAATAAATTGTGATTTAATACTGCAGAAATTTATATTTATCATTATAATAAGAATGCAACAATTAATGTAACTTCAGCGTAATTGCTGATTGCAGGAAAATTGCATTGTTTCCCGCTGCAGAAATTTTTTGCTCCCTTTGTGTTTTTGCGGTTCATTTCTTCTTTTGAACCGACCGCTTCGCCTGATACGCAGAGGAATGATGCTTTGTCCATTTGGACAGCCAATGGAGAAAGAACCATGAGTAAAAAAAGTACTGCACAGCATGGGCGGCACAATATGAAAGCTTACTCACAAACTATCCCGATTTGTTAACTTTATCATATTTTTTGTTAAGATGGCAAAAAAATTATCCAGGCTTGACCTTTTGATGGTGGAACAATCTCTGACCCCTTCAAGGAGCAGAGCTCAGGCACTTATCGGTGCTGGCAGGGTCAGGGTAAACGGCAGGACCGAGGATAAGGCTGGACACAGGTATTCTCCTGACTGCCTGATTGAAGTTTCTGAAGACCCGTGCCCTTTTGTAAGCAGAGGAGGGCTGAAGCTCGCTCATGCTATAGAAACTTTCGGGCTTGACCTGAAAGGCCAGGTCTGCATGGATACTGGAGCTTCTACTGGCGGATTTACGGACTGCATGCTGCAGAATGGTGCCGAGAGGGTTTATGCCGTAGATGTGGGCTATGGCCAGCTTGACTGGAAACTTCGTAATGACTCCAGAGTTATCAATCTGGAACGTACCAATATACGGCATATGAACAGTGACCTTATTCCTGAGCCAGTTGATTTTTCCAGCGTGGATACATCATTTATATCTTTAAAACTCGTAATTCCAGCCGTTATCAAATTTTTGCGCCCCGGTGGTAAGATAGTTGCGCTTATAAAACCTCAATTTGAGGTAGGCAGAAAAAATGTAGGTAAAAAAGGAGTGGTCAGGGATCCTGCGCTTCATCGCCAGGTCATCCATGAGCTTGACACCTTTTTCAGGGAAACAGGGCTGTTGCCAGGAGAGGCAATTCCTTCGCCAATAAAAGGCGCCAAAGGAAACATTGAATTTCTGGTACAGATTAAAATCCCCTGATGCGGGATTAACGAAAAGTTGCAGTTCACCTACACTGAATAAATACCAGTTCACTTGAATATTTCTGGTTGTACACCTGATACTTTTAGCGTTAATATTAATGAGTCAAAGTTTTATATTGCCCTGCCCGATGGATGCCCCTATGTCAATTTTCTCCCGGGTCTTGAGGTGCAGTCATGGCAATATGAGAATTTTGCATAACGATTTTAGAGCAACAAGGGAAAATGCCTCATCAGCCTATTGATATTACCGAAAATGATACCCGGACCAGGGATGAGATCAAGGAACCTCCTCTTTACAAGGTACTGCTTCACAATGACGACTATACCACCATGGATTTCGTGGTTATGGTTCTTGAAAAGGTATTTCACAAGAATCCGTCTGAAGCAACCAGGATAATGCTCAATGTACACAGAAACGGCATAGGTGTTTGTGGTATATATCCTGCTGAAATTGCCGAGACAAAAATCGATGCCGTTCATGCGCTTGCTGCTGATGCGGGTTTTCCTCTAAAGGCAAGCATGGAAAAGGAATAGCAAAGAGACAGGAACATATATAATGATAAGTAAGGATGTAGAACTTATGCTCGGGGCCGCGGCCCGGGAAGCACATATCAGGCAGCACGAATATCTCTCCCTTGAACATCTGCTTTATGCACTGCTTCACCACAGTGAGGGTGAGGAAATTATACGGGCATGCGGCGGCAGCCCGTATGAGCTGAGAGCAAAGCTTGAAGCATTTTTTGACACACACTTGGAAAAGCTTGAAGAATCCGTGCCTGAAACTCCCCAGCCTACCAATGCCCTGCAGAGGGTACTGCAGAGGACCATCCTTCATGTCCAGTCTGCAGGCAAATCAGAGGCGGATATAGGGGATCTGCTCAGTTCCATCATGACTGAAAGCGACTCCTATGCTGCATTTTTCCTGAAACAGTCTGGCATTAACAGGCTTGATATACTGAATTTCATTGCACATGGCATAAGAAAGGTTCCAGAGGGAGCCGTGTTTGATCAAGGCCCGGAACCTGTTGCGGAACAACACGCACAGGAACAGCCTGGACAGGGGAAATGTGCCTGCGGTGACGCCGTTGCCGCCACTGACTCACTTGAGCAGTTTACTGTTAACCTTGTAAAGCGTGCGGCTGAAGGTGGTATTGATCCCATTGTAGGCAGGGAATCTGAACTGCAGCGCACCATGCAGGTACTGTGCAGACGGAGAAAGAATAATCCGATTTTTGTTGGTGAGCCAGGTGTGGGTAAGACAGCTCTTGCCGAGGGGCTTGCATTAAAAATATACAGGGGAGAAGTTCCTTCTCCTCTTGAAAATACCGATATCTATTCTCTTGATCTTGGAGCGCTTCTCGCAGGCACCAAGTACAGGGGAGAGTTTGAGGCCAGACTCAAGAAAGTTATAAATGAATTGAGCAGCAGGGAACGCTCTGTTCTGTTCATTGACGAAATTCACACCCTGGTAGGTGCCGGGGCTACAAGCGGCGGGGCCATGGATGCATCCAACATACTGAAACCCGCCCTTGCTGCAGGAAAGCTTCGCTGCATTGGTGCCACCACCTATGAGGAATACAAGAATTTTTTTGAAAAGGACCGTGCTCTTTCCAGACGCTTTCAGAAAATCGAAATTGCAGAGCCTTCAGTAAAGGAGACAGTGGCCATTCTAAAAGGGTTAAGGGGTTACTACCAGGAACACCATGATGTGAAATATGCTGATACAGCACTGAAAGCCGCAGTGGAGTTATCTGATCGTTTTATTACAGACCGCTATCTGCCTGACAAGGCCATTGATGTAATTGATGAAGCAGCATCCCTTTTAAGGCTTTCCGGCAAACATGGAAACCAACGCATACCTGTCATAAATGTCCGTCATATAGAAAATGTAATTGCAGGCATGGCGAATATCCCTGCAAGGAATGTCACTCGATCTGATCTTGCCAGGCTGGAACATCTTGAAGAGGATCTGCGGGCAGTGGTTTTTGGTCAGGACAAGGCTGTGAGCATCCTTGCATCATCCATAAAAAGGGCGCGGGCAGGTCTGTCTCATCCTGACCGTCCCATAGGTTCTTTTCTTTTTACAGGCCCTACAGGCGTAGGTAAAACAGAACTGGCACGACAGGCCGCAGCTATCCTTGATGTGCATTTCCAGCGTTTTGACATGAGTGAATACATGGAAAAGCATTCTGTAGCGCGGCTTATTGGCGCACCTCCAGGTTATGTCGGGTTTGACCAGGGAGGGCTTCTTACCGATGCTGTTCGCAA
>WFRQ01000356.1 GCA_015486425.1 Deltaproteobacteria bacterium
GTGTGGTTTGCCGCCTATTTCCTTTTCCAGGGAACATACCTGTTCTCCTTTTCCTGAAAGCATGTATTCAACAGGACATTTGTCCTCCGGCCTGTGACACCTGCACAGCACTTCATAACATTTTCTGCCTCTTATTTCCGGCATGTTGCCATGTTCACCATCTTTACACAGAAGGTCATGCAGGGTTTCATTATATTCCACTATTGTGAAATCCTTGGATAAAACCATGGCAGGGCCGCCTATTGCCCTGAATGCGGTTTCCCATTTCTGACGGGCACGCTGAAGCCACTCTTCACGCTCCCTCAGACGCTGTGTCATCAGATTGAATCGTTCAGCAATAACGGATATTTCTTTGAGGGCTGGCGTCTTTACGGTAATACGTCCGTCTCCGCCTCCTATCCGTTCAATAGCAGCATTAAAGGTATCAAGAGGATCAAGCACATTTCGCCGCAGCCATCTTGCAGTGAAAAAGGCTGCCAGCACATAGAACAGGACAGCACTGGCAAGGGAGACAGCCATTGTGAGCCGGAGATTCTTTGTCTCCTTCTGAATTTCTATGTTTACACCTGCAATTGCCTGACGGCAGAGTTCCAGGTTGATTCCCAGTTCGTCTGCAAGACTGTTGGCCCTGTCAATGCTGGCTGCGGCGGCAATGGCTGCGGAAAAGACATCTTTCATGTTTGAACGCAGTGTCTTGAGTTCTTCCTCAAGGAAGAGTACCCGACCTGATAGCCTGGGATATGCGTCAGCAAAATTTTCCAGCTCTGAAAACAGTCTGTTCCATAGCCTTTCCATGTCTGGGAAAGCATCTATTTCGTGGAAGAAAATGACTTTTTTGTAAAAGATGGCGCAGAGTTTCAGATAAGTGATCCTCGCCTCTGCAAGGGCATCAAGGGCGTCTCTGTGGTATTTTTGATTTTGCCATATCCCCTCACCCGGCACTTCCATTGTATTGGTTTTACCCTGCTGGCCTGGCATTTCATTTTCCGTTACCACTATGAAGAACCGTTTTGTCCATTCAGTGATCTCACTTATCTTCTGATCACATCGTGCAAGAGAGCTGTAGAGCCGTGCTGTCTGCTCCAGTGCCCTGATGCCGCTTTTCTGAAAACTTAACGTAGCCCTTCTTGTCTCTGATACAGCAGTGATGATGTCAGTGTTTCGGGTCAGGAGTTTTTCAATGGCATTTTCTGCCTGGCCCAGGTTGGCCATGGCGCTTTCCATGTTCCATTTAAACTGCTGGACCGTGAATTTGCCCTGCCTGCGGGTAAACTGGGACTGCAGGTCTGCCAGTGAGTTGTAAATCTCTTCAATGGCACGGGTCAGAGGGAAAAATATCTGGTTTTCCAGTCTGGAGTGGGATTCAACAGTGTTTTCTGCGCGTATAATATTGAAAGTGGATATGGCGGAGATGAGGCAGAAGGCAAGGGTAAAAATTATTCCACCGATTATAAATATGTTTTTCAGGGAGTACTGGCGCGGCGAGGAACGCCTGCCCCGGCTGCTGATTTCGCTGGACTGCATATTCATGAGGCAGACGGAAGAGAGGAATTAATCCTTGAAAAATATGTAAACAGCAAGTGCTGCCAGGATAGCTGCAAATATCTTCCTGAACTGTGCAGTAGAAATATTTTCAACAAGTCTGGCTCCTATCTGGGCACCTGCTATTCCGCCGATTCCAAGCAGTATGCCAACTCTGTAATCCACGTTGGAAAATTTATTGTGGGCAATAAGCGCTGAAAGAGAGATTACAAGTATTGCCATGAACGATGTGCCTACTGCCTTCTGTGCCGAATATCCCAGGAACAGCAGCAGCGGAACCATAAGAAAGCCGCCGCCAAGGCCTGTAAATGCTGCGCCAACTCCTACCCCGATTCCAGCAGCAAGGAGGATAATGTCATTGATACTCATGGAAAAGTTCATATTTTTTCACCATTACAAGAGGGACTGAACCAGGCTTATCCACTGCTCTTACAAATTCAAAGCCGTTTTTTCTGTAAAGGTTCACAGCGGCAATATTTGAGGCCGCAACTTCAAGAACGGCCTGTGTAACACCTGCCCTGATGGCAGATGTTTCCGCCTCATGTATCAGGGCAGAGGCAATACCCATTGACCTGAATCGGGGATGAACCACTATCTTGCGGATATGTAATTCTTCCCACAGTATAATGAAACTTATGTAACCTGTTACTTTTTCGGTATCTGCAGCGCCTGTTCTGCCGCAGGTCATCACAGCAGTGAGCACAATGGCTGACGAGCCGCTTGAGACCTCATCTTCAAGGCTCTTCCGACTCCATCTTGCATATTCAGAATGATTTTCCATGTCACACAGGGCAGGCAGGTCTTTTTCAATAAAAGGACGTATTATCAATGTGCTGTCCATGTGACAAAATTTTTTTTCTTTACACGTATCTGCTCAAAGGGTGCTGCAGATGCGGTACCCCATGAGCAGATACATTATTTTTTCAGTATGGCAGATGCCTGGCTGATAGACCTTTTTCCATGTTCCACCACTGTGCTGGTGGTCTCTTCAAGAGAGCTGCTGTTCCTTATGCACTGGGAAAGTTTTATCAGCATGGGCAGATTAATGCCGGTAATGACCTCCACCTTTCCCTCTTCGAGAAACGAAAGGGTCATGTTTGCAGGGGTTCCGCCGAACATATCTGTAAGAATCAGCACACCATGGCCAGCGTCCACCTTTTTGATGGTGGACTTGATTTTTTTCTGGATTTCCTCAATCGGGCGGGAGGGATCAATGGAGATTGCCTCAACGCCCGGCATCTCGCCTACAATGAAAACCGCTGTATTCAGGAGTTCTTCTGCCAGGGCACCGTGTGCCGCTATAACTACACCAACCATTTATACCTCCATCTGCATGTCCCTGTGTGTGAGCAGGACCTCTTCTTTTCCTTTTGCAAGATAGTTTTTCAGCCATTCAGCAATTGTAACGCTTCTGTGACGGCCTCCTGTACAGCCGATTGCTATGACCAGATAAGATTTTCCCTCTTTCCTGTACTGGGGAATTATAAAATCGAGCAGACCTGTGAGGTGCGAGTTGAATTCCTCAGTCTCCCTGTGGTTGAGAACAAAGTCCTGAACCTGCTGGTCCCTTCCGCTCAGAGCCCTGAGCTCAGGCACAAAATAGGGATTGGGCAGGAAACGCACGTCAAAGACCAGGTTGGCATCGGCTGGCACGCCATACTTGAAGCCGAATGACATTACATGGATCATAAGGTGATCCAGGCTGCTCCGAGGGGAGTAGAGGGTGATTACTGTCTCCCTGAGCTGATGTACATTGAAATTTGATGTATCAATCAGGCGATCTGCAAATTCTCTGAGCCCTCTGAGCCGTTTACGTTCCACCTTGATGCCTGTTACAATATCACCATCCCTGTCAAGGGGATGGCGTCTTCGGGTCTGGCTGAAGCGCCTGACAATTATCTCATCTCTGCAGTCCAGGAACAGTACTTCGAGGTGAAAGCCGCTGTTTCTGATTCTTGTGAATATGGAGTTGTACTGATCAAGGAAGCTCTTTTCCCGGACATCCATGACAAGCGCCACCTTGGTTTCAGATTCCGCAGTGTTATCTGTAAGTATGAGAAATTCTTCGAGAAGGGTGATGGGAAGGTTGTCAACGCAGTAGTAGCCCAAATCTTCGAATGCCTTCAGGGCCGTGCTTTTACCTGACCCTGACATGCCGGTTATGACAACGGTCTGAACCAGCCTGCCCTGTTCTGACATTCCGTACAGATCATGGCCTGCCATCGGCTTCCTCTATTATATGTGCTATTGCCTCGGCAGATTCAGCCTCCATGATGGCCTCATAAACTCCGGGCCTCTTAAGCAGCCTTGAGACCCTGGCCAGCACCTTCAGGTATGTGGTAGCCGCATCTCCCGGTGCAATCAGAAGGAATATAATGTGTACATCCCTGTTATCCACTGCATTGAAGGGCACGCCTTTCCTGCTCCTGGCCACAATAATAAGCATGCGGTCAAGTCCGTTAAGCTTGCCGTGAGGTATTGCAAGCCCGTTGCCTATGCCTGTACTGCCAAGATTCTCTCTCTCCCGCAGGATTTCAAATATCTCGCTGTGGTCAATGCTGGAATGAATATGCGCTGCATGTTCGGCAAGAAGATGCAGCGCGTTTTCCTTTGACTCAGCCTGAAAATCCGGCAGTATGCATTTGCTGCATACGAAATCAAGGCTGTGTGAAAACATCAAGGTTCGATTAGTCCAAGGGTTCCGTCATTTTTCCAGAACACCACATTTATTTCATTGGTTTCAGCATTGCGGAATGGCAGAAACTGACGGCCAGATATTTGAAGCTGATCCACCGCCTCGTCCACCACCATTGGTTTTGCATCCATTTTTTCAACTGTTATTATTTCGTCTTCTTCACCTTCTCCCCGTGGAGCAGCAATGGGGGCTTCAGGCGCATGTGAAGGGGCAGGGGCGTTTCGCCTGCTTATCATCTTGTCCCTGTATTTCTTGAGCTGCCGCTCTATCTTGTCAGAGACCAGGTCAATGGCAGCCTTCATGTCCTCCTGCTCTTCCTTGGCAGCAGCTCTGACGCCGTCTCCTGAAATAACAACCTCTGCACTCTGTCTGAATTTCTCAGAAGAGAGAACAACATTCACATCCATTGGCCCATCACTGTACTTTTTGAGCTTCTGAAGCCTGTTTTCGGCATACTCTCTCAATTCATCTGAATGGTCCAAATGCCTGAATGTAACTTTTAATCGCATAGGATTCCTCCATGTTACCGTGGAAACAGATGATGTCCACGGCAGGTTTTCATGTGCCGCCGGTTGCCCGTTTTGTGTGCGGATAACATGAAAGTTAAGGTGCTGATGCTGTATACACGCAGCCTGGCTGCCTTCTCCTCGCTATGATGTCCTGGGCCTCTTGCGACGGTTTGAGGGAAGTATGCCCAGCATATCCCTGTATTTTGCCACAGTTCTCCTCGCTATCTTGATATTATCCTTGGCCAGCATCTCAACGAGTTGCTTGTCACTGTATGGTTTGACTGGATCTTCAGCAGCGACAAGCTGCTTGATCCGGTTCTTGACGCTCTGTGTAGCCACTTCTGATCCGCTCTTGCCAGGCAGGCCGGAGCTGAAAAAGAATTTCAGCTCATATATACCCTGGGGCGTATGAACGTATTTGTTGGTGGTTACCCTGCTTATGGTAGATTCGTGCATGTCCACATCCTCTGCAACATTTCTCAGGATAAGGGGCTTCAGATGGGATATGCCGTGATCAAAAAAGTCCCTCTGGAAACGCACGATGCTTTCCGTAACCTTGTATATGGTTTTTTTGCGCTGCTGTATGCTCTTCATGAGCCACAGTGCTGATTTAAGCTTGTCCTGAATGAACTCCTTGGCTTCCGGGCCTGCTGTGCCCTCCTTTATGGCATTCTTGTAATAAGGGCTAATGCGCAGGTTGGGTATTCCATCGTCATTCATTGAAATGACATACTCGTCATCAACCTTGTGAACATAGATATCAGGCACGATGTAGTGGGTGTCATCGGAGTTGTACTGCCTGCCAGGGCGAGGTTCAAGGCTGGTTATTATGTCAATTGCCTCCACAACCTCACTAACTGTGCGGCCTGTAGCCTTTGCCATGGCCTGATAGTTGTGAAGTTCAATCTGGTGCAGATGGTCACTGACAAGCTGCCGTACCAGTCTGTTTGCAAACCCAAGACTGTCTATCTGTATGAGCAGGCACTCCCTGAGGTCCCGCGCGGCAACTCCTACCGGGTCAAATGACTGAATTATCTGAAGGCTTGATTCTACCTTTTCTATTGGTATCCCTGTGCTTTCGGAAATATTTTCAATGGATGCCTTGAAATAGCCGTTCTTGTCCAGATTCCCTATTATGTTAAGTCCTGCGGCAATCTCTTCTTCATCAAGGTCTGCCATCTGAAGCTGCCACGTCAGGTGATCAGCCAGGTCCTGTGAGCTGGAGACGATATTTTCATAATTGGGAGCATCCTTCTGCTCGAATGAATAGGAGGGAAGCGAGCTGCGGGCCTCATCCTCCCAGTAATCCTTCCAGTCAATGTCCTTGACCGCCTGTTCCTCCCACGGCGTCTTCTGATCTTCTGTTGAGGCAAGACCGGGGATAGGCTCCTTTTCCCATGACTGACCCTGATCTTCCTGTTTTACCCCCTCAGCCTTGTCCGGCGAGGGTTCATCCATGGCAGTAGATTCTTCCAGCACAGGGTTGGCTTCAAGCTCCTGATTTATGGATTCAATGAGTTCAATCCGAGAAAGTTGAAGAAGCTTGATGGCCTGCTGCAACTGTGGTGTCATTACAAGCTGCTGTGCCAGTTTCAGATTTTGACGTAATTCCAATGCCATATGATTAAAATAATCCCTTGACGCTATGCGTTTCTGCTCTTGAAAAGCCGGTATTGCCTATGGAGATTTCAATAGCTTTCCCATACATATACAATATATGTGCCAAGTCTAAGCGTCAAGGGGCATGGAGAGTGCGAAAGACATCTCAGTACAGAAAAATTCCGTTTTTTCAGGCTGTAACCACCATCCCCTATTCTGAATTTATGCCGGAACGGTAGCGCTGGTATATGGAGTAGAGACCTTCAAGGGTCAGGTCAGGCAGTACCTTTTCTATTAAACTGCTGTGGCGGGCTACTGTGGATGCAAAGCCTCCTGTGGCAATAATGACCGCGTTATTGTCAAATTCTGCCCTGAGTCTGGAGGCAAGGCCATCGGCAAGGGCTGCAAAACCATAAACAATGCCGCTTCTTATGGCTGAAACCGTATCCTGCGCAAGGGCAGGTCCAGGGGGGATGTCAAGTTCAACTAAAGGAAGTTTCGAGGTCTTTGAGGACAGCATCTCCGAGGCCAGCTTGAGGCCAGGCGAAATGGCTCCGCCAAGATATTCACCTTTATCTGAGATGCAGTCAAAGGTGGTTGCGGTTCCAAAATCAATCGCCACAATGGCTGTATGGAAACGGTTCCATGCCGCGATGGCATTCACAATGCGATCCGCTCCTATTTCAAACGGTCGTTTGTACCTTATGGGCATGCCGTGATCAATATTTTTCAGAATAACCAGGGCCTCGCAGCCAAAGTATTTCTGCGTCATGCGTTCCCAGGCCTCAGTAAGCGGCGGAACAACACTTGAGATCACAACATCAGAGGCTGCGGAGAAGAGATGCATGCTGGAAAGGGGAAGGGCATTCAGTTTGATGGCAAGCTCATCTTCGGTGGCGTACCTGTCAGAACGGATGCGCCATCTTCCCATGAGTCTTCCGTCCATGAACAGCCCTGTAACCGTATGGGTGTTGCCTATGTCAACGGCAAGAAGGCCGTTGTTTTCATTTATATAGTTTTGTTCCATTTAATCTCACTTGAATCTGAGTGTCTTGTCATGGGAACTGCTCAATAAGTGCTGGTAAAAAGCTTGGATCCCCGACAACTACATTCGGGGATAACGATCTGAACTGCCTGCAACTCCGTCATTCCGGCAGGTTTTGCTCGTTCCCAAACTCCAGTTTGGGAACGACGCATACCCATACCCGGAAGCTACAGCTTCCAGACAAGAGCAGGTAATGCCGCACAGCCGGTATTAAAAGGAATGAAGCAGGAGCTTCTGTCAATTGGGTACCCAAACAGGAGTTTGGGCACCAGCACAACTGCTCACTCCCCCTCAAGAATTAATTCCCATAACGGAAAGTCGCTTTTCATACAACATTTTTTTGACACGTATCTGCTCAGAGGGTGCCGCAGATGCAAGGCGGAGGGGGCGATGGCGTACTTCCCGTACTTCGAGCCTCCCGACAACGCTGCAGATGCAGTACCCCCTGAGCAGATACCACTTCACATATAAAAAAATTACTGTCTATGATTATTAAAGGCGCATACCTCTCGCCCTGTATGATTCACGTTAAAAAACGTTGAATGAATCCTATTATATCTGATGAGCCATCACCATAATTTTTATGCCAGTTGCGAAAACTGAACAATTGGGCTTGACAAGGAAGTTCGAACCGTTTATTAAAAGCGGACTTTGATTTTGGGGCGCCATTAATCCCTCATTCACATTTGTACTGAAGCGCGTGACGAGGAATTGATGGAATAGGCCTCTATTGCGCTTTTAACACCAGGAGTTTTAACAGGATATTATCCCTGTTTTCAAGGCCGTTTTTGAATGCAGGCCAGAGGGATAAAAAGGAAGCATCAGGAGCATAAGTATGCCCACTATTAATCAGTTGGTAAGAAAGGGACGGGCGAAGATCAAGAAAAAGACCAAGGCACCGGCGCTGGATTCCTGTCCTCAGCGCAGGGGGGTGTGTACCAGAGTATACACAACCACACCCAAGAAGCCTAATTCAGCACTGAGAAAGGTCGCCCGTGTCAGGCTTACAAACGGTATGGAGGTTACTTCATACATTCCCGGCATTGGCCATAATCTCCAGGAGCACTCTGTGGTACTCATTCGCGGCGGGCGTGTAAAAGACCTGCCCGGTGTCCGTTACCATATTATCAGGGGCACCCTGGACGCCCTTGGAGTTCAGGACAGACGAAAGGCCCGTTCCAAGTATGGGACAAAGAGACCCAAGTAGTTTTCCGGGATAAGATCAGGGCAGGGCAATTTTTCATACCATTATAAAGAATCATGTTGCTTCGATCATGCACTGCAAGACCACATTCATGAAAAGTGCAAGATAGAGAGCAGCGTGCTTTTACGTTACATTTTATAAGGATGTTAAGGCGGTAAGCTGATATGCCAAGAAGAAGAGAAGTACCGAAACGGGATATAGCACCAGATCCGAAATTCAACAGCGTGCTTGTTTCCAAGTTTATAAACGGGCTTATGCTCAAGGGTAAAAAGAATACTGCCCGCAAGATCTTCTATGATGCCATGGAAGTAGTTGAGGGCCGGGTAAAGGAAGACCCGTACAAGGTCTTTGAAAAGGCCATGGAAAATGTAAAGCCCGTAGTTGAGGTCCGCTCAAGACGGGTGGGCGGAGCCACATATCAGGTCCCCCAGGAGGTCAGGCCTGACCGACGCAGGGCACTGGCAATACGCTGGCTGGTGGCTTTTGCCAAGAAGAGAGGCGAAAAGTCCATGGCGCAGCGTCTCGCCGCAGAGTTTATTGATGCTTACAATGAACGGGGCGCAGCCTTCAAGAAAAAAGAAGATACCCACAAGATGGCTGAGGCCAATAAGGCCTTTGCACATTACAGGTGGTAAAAATATTACAGAATATAACTGCATAAAGACTTTTGGCCTCTGCAGGAATGAGGCAGAATCAAGGGGCCATATCCGGAGGTAAAAATGGGCAAGGAAAAATTTGAACGAAGCAAACCGCACGTTAATGTGGGAACAATAGGTCATGTTGACCACGGAAAGACCACTCTTACAGCCGCTATTACCAGGGCGCTTGCAGAAAAGGGCAAGGCAGAGTTCACCGCCTTTGACGAGATTGACAAGGCCCCTGAAGAGAGAGAGCGTGGTATTACCATTGCTACTGCTCATGTTGAGTACGAGACAGACAAGCGCCACTATGCCCATGTGGACTGCCCTGGTCACGCTGACTACATAAAGAACATGATTACAGGCGCGGCCCAGATGGATGGCGCCATTCTGGTGGTTGGTGCTGATGACGGCCCCATGCCCCAGACACGTGAGCACATTCTGCTTGCAAGGCAGGTTGGTGTTCCCTCAATTGTTGTTTTCCTCAACAAGACTGACCTTGTTGATGACCCGGAGCTCATTGAGCTGGTTGAGCTTGAGCTTCGTGAGCTGTTGAGCGAGTATGACTTCCCAGGCGATGATATTCCCATTATTCAGGGAAGCGCCCTTGAGGCTCTGAACAATCCTACTGATCCTGAGAAGACCAAGTGCATTGACGAGCTCATGGAGGCGCTTGACAGTTATATAGAAGAGCCTGAGCGTGATACAGACAAGCCTTTCCTCATGCCCATTGA
>WFRQ01000357.1 GCA_015486425.1 Deltaproteobacteria bacterium
CCCTCGTCAGGCTGAAGCCGTATAACCAGCTTGTTTGGAGGCAGGGTGCGGTACGATTCGGAAAAAATATTGTGAGGCAGCTTCTTGAAGTTGATCACAACCTCTGAACGCTTGGTTGCCATGGCCTTCCCGGTGCGGAGGTAAAACGGAACGTCTGCCCAACGCCAGTTATCAATATCTACCCTGATGGCAACAAAGGTCTCGGTGGTGGAGTTGGGATTACCTCCCTCCTCTTCAAGATAGCCCGGAACAGGCTTACCCTTTATGAAACCAGGGCCATACTGCCCCCTGACCACCTTTTCATCCACATTTTCAATGGTAATGGGACGAAGGGCCTTCAACACTTTGAGTTTTTCATTCCGCAGACTGTCTCCGTGAAGGTTTACAGGCGGCTCCATGGCAACGAGAGTAAGTATCTGCATAAGGTGGTTCTGTACCATGTCGCGAAGCTGGCCTGCCTTGTCAAAGTAGCCCCAGCGCCCCTCAATGCCCACTTCCTCCGCAACTGTAATCTGTACGTGGTCAATGGTGTTGTGATCCCAGTTCGTGGTGAATATGGAGTTGGCAAAACGAAGGGCAATGAGATTCATCACCGTTTCCTTGCCGAGGTAATGGTCAATGCGGTATATCTGATCTTCGTTAAAAAAACGGGCAACTGTGTCGTTGATCTCCTGTGATGTCTCAAGATCACGCCCGATAGGTTTTTCAAGCACTACTCTTGCCTGGGGAGTTATTACATCCGCATGATTCAACCCTGTGCAGATGTTATCAAACAGAAATGGGGCCACTGAAAAATAACTTATGAACACCCTCTTTTCCTGGTCCAGCACATCCTTAAGGCGATTATATTCATCTGGCACATCCAGGTTGATAAGCACATAATGCAGCCTTGCAAGCAGGCGTTCCCTGACATCCTGGTCAATGGGCTCCTTTACAAAGGTCTCAAGGGCATCACTCATCTGGCTGACAAAATCTTCCTGCGTAATGTCATGCCGGGCCACTCCTATGATACGGGTCTCATCGTGCAGAAGCCCTGCCCTGTCAAGCTGGTACAGGGAAGGAAGGAGCTTGCGCCGGGAAAGATCACCAAGAACTCCGAATATTGTAAAATCACAGGCCTGCAAATTGTTATTCATCTTACTTCTCCTTATTCTTGTGTGAGGCAAAGTATAACCCGTCTTCAGGCATATCCTCCCACTTCAGTTTTACAGGAAAGGCTTTTGCATCCCATATATCTCTGGCATAATCTGAGATGGAACGATCCGAGGAGAACTTACCCATGCGAACGGCATTGAGTATGGACATCCTGGTCCAATCCTTCCTGTTATCGTAGAGGTTGCTCACATCTTCCTGGCAGTCAATATATGAACGGTAATCCGCAAACAGGGTGTACTGGTCGTCGTACAGAAGTGAATCAACAAGGGGCCTGAACAGGTCCCGGTCCCCATGGGAAAAGAAACCTGAAGAGATAAGGTCAATGGCATGTTTCAGTTCCTGGTCCCTGTTGTAATAATCCATTGGATTGTAACCGGCTGCCTTGAGCGCCATGACCTCCTCAACGGTCAGGCCAAAGAGGAAAAAGTGCTCGGGCCCTACCTCTTCACGAATTTCCACGTTTGCACCGTCCAGAGTGCCAATGGTAATTGCACCATTCATGGAAAACTTCATATTGCCAGTGCCCGAGGCCTCCATTCCCGCCTGGGAAATCTGCTCAGACAAATCGGCCATGGGATAGACTGTGTGGCCGATCTTTACATTGTAGTTGGGGATGAAATAGACCTTGAGCCTGTCCTTTACATCAGGATCACTGTTTACCACTCTGGCAACCGAGGTTATCAGCTTGATCATGAGCTTTGCCATAAAATAACCCGGAGCCGCCTTACCACCAAAGACAAAAACCCTTGGAGTGATTTCAATATTGGGATTGGCCTTGATACGGTTATAGAGCGTGATGATATGCAGCACGTTAAGATGCTGGCGCTTGTACTCATGGATCCTCTTGACCTGCACATCGAACATGGCAGTGTGATCAACCTTAATGCCCAGATTACGTGCAGCGTGGTTGGCAATATCCCGCTTGTCTTCCTCCTTTACCTTGCGCCATGCCTCCTGAAATGCCGAATCTTCCGCATATTTTTCAAGCTGGCGCAGTTCATTGAGATGGGTCAGCCACCTGTCGCCAATAGCCTCGGTAATAAGGGCTGTAAGGCGCGGATTGCTCACAGCGATCCAGCGTCTCGGCGTAACGCCGTTAGTGACATTCTTTATCTTGCCGGGATACATATCGTTCCAGTCCGCAAGTGTGTGCTTCCGTAACAGTTCTGTATGCATGGCTGCCACACCGTTAATGTTTTTGGAACCTGTACACGCCAGATTTGCCATGCGCACGTAGCGCGGTCCGGACTCATCAATAATGGACATGCGGCTCACCCTGGCGTCATCCCCCGGGAATCTGAGCCTGACCTCGTCAAGAAAACGGCGATTGATCTCATAGATAATTTCCATGTGCCTTGGAAGCAGACTGGCAAAGAGATCAATAGGCCACTTTTCCATTGCCTCCGGCAGCAGGGTGTGGTTGGTGTAGTTCAGGGTATTGCGGGTTATCTCCCATGCCTTGTCCCAGTCGTAAAAATGGACATCCATCAGGAGGCGCATGAGTTCAGGTACAGCAACCGACGGATGGGTGTCATTGAGCTGGGCCTGGAAGTCACCGGCAAAATCATCGAGATTGTCATTAGTGATGAGGTGAATCCGGATCATATCCTGCAGGGCACACGATACGAAAAAATACTGCTGCTCCAGCCTGAGCTGCTTGCCCTGGCACTGCTCGTCATTTGGATACAGCACCTTTGTAATGGTCTCGGCCTTGATCTTCTCCTCCACTGCGCCATAGTAGTCGCCTGTGTTGAATTCCCCGAAATCAAAAGAAGAGTGGGCCTTTGCGCTCCATAACCGCAGCAGATTAACATTGTTGACCTTGTAGCCCGGGATTGGTGTATCGTATGGCACTCCAATTACCACCCTGTTAGGGACCCATCGCCACCTGAGGTTTCCATGCTCTCCAGTATATGTTTCAGTATGACCTCCGAAACCTACTTCCCTGGCAAGATCAGAACGCTTGAGTTCCCAGGGGTTTCCAGGACGCAGCCAGCAGTCACTGATTTCCTTCTGCCAGCCGTCCTCAATTTCCTGATCAAATATGCCATACTCATAACGGATGCCATAACCTATTGCGGGAATCTGAAGGGTGGCAAGGGAATCCATATAACAGGCAGCCAGTCTTCCAAGGCCACCATTGCCAAGCCCCGGCTCCTCTTCGTGATCAATAAGTTCTTTCAGATCAAGGCCGGTTTCCCGCGCGGCCTGTTCAAACTGATCATAAAGCCCCATGCACACCAGGTTATTATGAAGATGCGGGCCAGTAAGAAATTCCGCAGAGAGGTAACAGACAATCCTTGAATCCTTTTCAAGCGCTGTCTCGGCAAAGTGGAAAAACAGGTGCTGAATCCTGTCACGCAGTGTCTGGGCCACGGCGAGATAGTAGTCGTTGAGGGAAGCCGTTACAGATATGGCTCCCTCCCTGTAAAAAAGATTGTAAGCAAAGGCACGTTTCAGTTCCTTTACCTGATCCTGGTATGAATCATTTTTGCTATGACCGCCCATGAAAAACTCCTTGTCTGTTTATGTGTTATTCCTGATTTGAGCTCTTAACCAGAGCAGTTATCCTGCGGCCATATTCCTTCCTGAGGGTATTCAGGTAATCCGCGTCCACCTTTCCCTTCCATGTGGTAAGTTTATAAAATCGTTTCGGGAGGGTTATCTCTTCCGGTTTGAATCCAGAGGCAAAACGCAGCTTCCAGCGATGCTTTCGAATCTGCTCAGAAACATTGGAAAGATTATTGGCAGATTCACTAAAGCCTGCCACCTCCAGACATTCTGACAGCAGTTCCTGGCTGTACACCCCGCGCGCAAACAGGCAGCTTACCATTGAGTTCAGCATGCAGCGGCCGGGCTCGTCATCCATAAGAAAACTGACAGCCTTTTCCACATCCTTTTCAGCATGTTTCTGGTCATAGGAATAACCGCCGGTATCAAGGTGAGAGTGTCTGAAACCAAGAGACTGGGCTGCAAAAAACACCTCGCCTGTGGCATAGCCTGCCATCTCCTGCCCGAGGACACAGGCAAAATCCTCACCTCCGTAATTTCTTGCAGCCGTCAGTGTGCCCTGACCAAGCTGCCTGTAAAACTCGTTGACTCCGGTGCCAAGGTAAAGGGCAGCAGTTGCATAGCCGCGTGCATCGCCAAAGGCAAGGGGCACCAGGGTCTCTTTTTCAGAAATCAGTCCCTTTTCCGTTGCCTCTGTAGCCCAGGCAAGGGCTACTCCGCCTGACATGGAATCAATACAGACCTTTTCCATTACGTCAAGGATACGCAGCACATCAAAACCGTTGGTAACCCCCAGCATTGAACCTGCGGCAAAAATGGGTTCATAATCATACCCAACCTGGCGGTACATATAGCGGTTGCTTTCCGCATCAAATCTCTCCCGCACAAAGCCGATATGAATACAGCCCACCGGACATCCTGAGCATGCACCATTTCGAAGCAGCACCTCGTCGGCCAGCCGTTCACCTGTGATACCGTCAATGGCAGGGTCTGAGGTCTGCTGAAGATTGCGCCATGGCAGCGACTGAATATCGTTCAAGGTCTTCAGATTGGCAGGGGTACCGAGATTATGATATTTTTTCATCATGTCGGTGTGGGTCACCATGCCATACACCTTATGGAAGAGCTTTGGATAATCTCTGCCCTCTGGCAGTGCGAAATCCCTGTCACCCTGTATGACAATACCCTTGAGATTCTTGTGGCCCATTACAGCGCCTGCGCCAAGCCTTCCGAAATGACGGTAGGTGTCCACATTAACGCACGCCATGGCACAGCCGATCTCACCGGACTGGCCGATACGAAGCATTGAACGGTGCCCTGAATTATCCCTGAACATGCGGCGCATGGCCTTTCCTGTCACAATGGCATTTGCGCCTGCAAGAAAGCCGGTCTCCCTGAGCTCCAGGTGATGACTGCCTATGTTAAGGCATGACAGCACAGGGGCCCTGCCCCTGACAACAAGGGCATCATAGCCTGCAAACCTGATGGAGAGTGCACTTCGCCCTCCAGCGTGGCTCTCTGTGTACTGGTCATGGTAGGGAGACTTGAAAGCACAGACAGTCTTGCTCATAAGGGGGAAAAGGCCGGTCAGCGGCCCTACGGCAAGGATAAGCGGCTGTTCAGCATCATTCCAGGGAGAGGAAACATCGCCATATTTCTCAAAAAGCATGGCAGCAAGCCCGGAACCTCCCAGGGCCTCGCTTCTCCCGTCAATCAGTTCAACCTTTCCCTTGCCAGTGGCAAGATCAACTACAAGTATGCGAAATTGATCTGGATTCATATCTCAGCCCCCATATCCTGTTTTGCTGTGCTTCCCATCTCAAGACAATCGTGGGGACAGAATTCAACGCAAAGCCCACACTGGATACAGACATGGATATCCCCGGCCCTGTCCTGGCCTATGGCGCCAACAGGACAGGCTTCCACACAATCCCCGCACTGAATGCACAGACTTTTTTTCACCTTTATCCCTCCCCCCTTTCTCTGCTGAAGGCATCCGGTGGGACAGGCAGGCACACATGAAGCAGGATCACATGCAAGACATCGAATGGCTATAAAGCCCGAAGACAGCCCACCGCTGCTTCTCACACGTATTCCGCTGTTTTCCCAGGACAAACGCTTGTGGACAAGGCGGGAGCAGGCAAGGGAACAGGAATGGCAGCCGATGCATCGCTCCATGCGCGGCGCTGTTAAAATTTTCATTACAGCCTCCTTAGGGACTGTCCAAAAATAACTTGCCGATTTCGCATCTCATATTC
>WFRQ01000358.1 GCA_015486425.1 Deltaproteobacteria bacterium
AGATAAGCACTATGACAACTGCAAACGCTGCCCCCATATCGCGGAAAACCTCGTAGGTAACCTGCCATTCACCATCCCACTTCATGGACCAGCCTGTCCCGGTGAAGGGCTGCCTGGTATAGTAGATTTCCAGTTTGCCGCCATCAGGAGGGGTGTATGACTCAAGGGCCTTATTGACTGCAAGAATTCCATAAACAGGGCTTTCCTCCTCACCAGCCATATCACCTGTAACATAGACAACCGGTTTGAGGTTCTTGTGATAGATGGGATGCGGTATGACCTTATGTTTTATCACAGCAAGCTCTGCAAGACTTACCATGGAACCATCCATACCCCTGACCTTGATTCTCTTCAGGGCCTCAAGAGAGGATCTGTCCGAAAGCGGCAGCCTGACAAGAACCGGCACCTGTTCCCTGGAACCGGCATCATGCAGCAGACCAGTCACCTGGCCGTGTACCGCTGCTGCCACCACCTGCATGACCCGCGCCGGAGGAATACCATGAGTGACAGCCCTGTCCCTGTCAACCACAATCTCATACTCCTTCTGCGGATCTGTCATGTACCAGTCAACATCCACAATACTCGGGGTGTCTTCAAAAATCTTCATCACATCCCTGGCAACGTCTATCTGCTGACTGTAATCAGGGCCGTAAATCTCTGCCACCATGGTCTGCAGCACAGGTGGCCCCGGTGGTATCTCAGCAACCTTTATCCGCGCACCATACCTGTCAGCCACCCTGTCAAGAAGGGGCCTCAGACGACGCGCTATTGGGTGGCTCTGTTCATCTCTCGAGTGCTTGGGTGTGAGGTTTACCTGGATGTCCGCCACATTTGAGCCTTGCCTCATATAGTAATGACGCACAAGTCCATTGAAGTTAAATGGGGAAGCAGTGCCAACATAAAGCTCGTAATTGCTCACAACTGCCTGTGAAGAGAGAACAGCCCCCAGCTCTTCGGCCACTCTTGCTGTCTGTTCAAGCGCCGTTCCCTCAGGCATGTCTATGATAACCTGAAACTCGCTCTTGTTATCAAAGGGGAGCATCTTGACCTTCACAACCTTGAAATAGATCATGGAACAGGCAAGCATGAACAGCAGGCCCATAAACCCCAGAAACATCCACCTGTGCACCCTGTTTCTGATAAGGTGTCCCATTGCCCACCTGTAAATATGGTCTAACCTGCCCTCTTTCTCCTCCTTGTGTTCCTTGACCCTGCCAAGGATGTGATATGCAGTCCAGGGAGTAACAAGAAATGATATGACCATTGACAGGAACATTGCAACCGATGCCCCAACCGGCATTGGACGCATATATGGCCCCATGAGACCGCGCACAAATGCCAATGGAAGGATGGCCACGATAACCGTAAAGGTGGCAAGGACAAGCGGGCTTCCCACCTCCACCACGGCATCGACAATTATATCCTTGAGATCGCGCCCCCTGTTATCAGGCAGCCTGAGATGACGAACAATATTCTCCACGCCCACAATGGGGTCATCCACAAGGATACCGATGCAGAATATCAGGGCAAAAAGAGTGACCCGGTTCAGGGTGTAACCGTAGACATAATAAATGAACAGGGTAAAGGCCAGGGTTACAGGTATGGCAACCAGTACCACAAGACTTGCTTCCACGCCAAGCAGAAGGGCCATGAGAATGGCAACTGAAACAGTGGCTATGGCAAGGTGTTCAAGAAGCTCGTCAGATTTGTCCTTTGCTGTTTCTCCATAGTCCCTTGTGACCACTACGTGCACGCCGTCAGGGATTATGAAGCCGCGCATATCCTCAACCTTTGCCTTTACAAGATCGGCAAGTTCAGTGGCATTCCATCCCTTTCTCTTGGCAACAGCTATGGTTACTGCAGGCTTGAGATCACCGGGTTTAATAGCTGCATCAGGCCCTGAATACCGCACACCAAGGCCTGCCCCTATCATCACATATGACTCCGGCTCCTGGCCTGTGTCACGTATTTCAGCAATCTGGCCCAGGCGTACCGGGGTACCGTTGTGCACAGACACCACAGTATGCCTGACTTCATCAGCATCTTTAAAAAAATTGTTAAGCCGCAGAGAAAAGGCCTGGTTATCATGGGAAACTTCCGATATCCATGAAGCCTGATTCTGCGAGGAAAGGGCATTTACCACATCCACGGCATCAATGCCTGTGGCAGCGAGACCCTCTGGCCTCAGCTCCACGCGCACCTGACGTTTCAGCCCGCCCTTGATGAAAGTTGAACTTATACCCGGTATCTGCCTTATCTCTTCATCAAGCCTGCTGACTATCTGACGCAACTGTACGCTGTCATACCCTTCGCCAAACATGGTAAGGCAGATAATGGGCACATCATCAATGGAGTGA
>WFRQ01000359.1 GCA_015486425.1 Deltaproteobacteria bacterium
CCTGTATCAGTTGAAAGCGCATGTGCGGATATGGTCTTTGACGCTGACGCCTCCATGGATGATTTTTTTCGCAGGGTGGGAAGTTATGAGGTGGAAGAGCGTATAGATGTTAATGCAGATGCCTGCCAGTATATCAGCCGTATTGATACAGGCTGTACCCGGTGCATTGATCAGTGCCGGGCCGGGGCGCTTGATACTGACAGTAAAGGAATCCGCGTAAACCATCTCCAGTGCGTTGATTGTGGCAAATGCGTTGCCGCTTGCCCTACAGGCGCTCTGCAGTACCAGGCCTTTACTGATGCCTCCTTTATAAACTGGTTTGCAAGGGCTGATCTGCCAACCGGGCAGAACCTGGTAATGGGAAGTGAAGATGCGCTGATGCGGCTTTACTGGTACCAGGGGTACAGAAAATTCCCCAATACAGTTTTCCTTGAGCATCCCTCAATCAACAGCCTCACCATGATGCACTTCCTGTTTCTGTTCAGCGTGGGGTTTCAAAATGTGATTCTGCTTGATGAAGAGAAAAATCTCAATGCGGATTCATTTTCAGCTCTTGAGGCAGAAGCAGCTCAGCAGGTTATCTCTGCGCTCTTTGGCATCCGCGGGTTCATTCAGAGGCACTCTTCCCAGGAGTTTCCTGATCTGCACAGCCATGCACAGGCTCCACCCCTTGAAAATTTTTATAAAGACTTTTCTTTTTCTTCACGCAGGCAGAAACTTGTCTCTATTCTGAAATTTTTAAGGCACAGTTCCACTGCAGGCAGAGGGGCTTTTGAAGGCCCGTCTTTCAGCACCTTTGGCACGATTGAGCTTGATGCAGAAAGATGCTCCGCCTGCCTTGCCTGTCTCAATGCGTGTGTTATTGCAGCCCTTGACTCTGACCCTGATAATTTCCGCATCATCCATGAACCTTCAAAATGTGTTCAGTGCGGGGCATGTGCAACCATGTGTCCTGAAGACGCCCTGCGGCTTTGTCCTGGCCTGGTCCTTGATAACGCATTTTTTGAAATTTCTACCCTTCTCGAGACCTCGCCTGTCATATGCAGGGAGTGCGGTGCAAGATTTGGTACAATAGAGAGCTACAGGCATGTGATCTCTGTCCTTCAGGGCAGGGGCGCGCCTGAAGAAATGGTGGAGGTGCTTCAGTACTGTGAGACATGCAGGGCCAGGAGAATATTTGAGAGGGGAATGGAATGATCCATGAAAAATAAAGGTGAACACGCAGAGTATTTTAATGATAAAAATCACCAACATGAGATCAGGCAGATGCGTATTCTCATGTATGACCTGACCAAATCCCTTTTTGCTGCAACACCTGACGATGAGAGATGCAGCAGATGGCATACACTGTTTTCGGCGTTTTCACAGGTACATCAGGAGCCTGGGCTTGCAGAGGCCTCTGAAAAAATCGTGAAAACTCTTGATAAACTGGGGTGTGAGGGAGTAAAACAGGAATATAATGCTCTTTTTGTTGATCCGTACAGTGAGAGCCGTCTGAACCGTACCGCGTCATGGTATGCAGATGGAAAGAGCCTCGGCCCCACTCTTGCTGAGGTGCGGCAGCTCATGCAGGATGCAGGTGTTGAGAGGCTGCGGGATTACCGTGAGCCCGAGGATTCCATTGAGGTCCTGCTGGACACCATGATCCTGCTGCTTGAAGATGCCGGCAGAAAGGGTGAGGAACATGGCCTTGAATTCAGGCAGCGCCTGTTCCTTGATTTTATCATGCCCCTTATGGAGGCAATGATACGGCGCATGGAAAATATGGAAGATTTTCCCTTTTACATGGCCTGCGCTGGCTATCTGAAGTGGTGGATCACGCTGGAACAGCCCTTTGCCCGTTGATGTCTATTTTAGATGTCTATTTTAAAGGAGGAACAGTTATGAACAGTACTGAAAACGAAACAAGACGCTCCTTTCTGAGAAAATTTGCAGCCGGAACCATGCTTGCCGTGGCCGGCATATCTGCAAGGCCACGTAACACAGAGGCAGGGGAGATAAAAAAAACCGGCAGGGATAATGAGATAATCTACACGGAGACAGATCAGTTCAGAGACTACTACAGGAGTCTCAGGGCTTGATTTTTCGTTTACTTAGGGGCTGTCCAAAAATAAGTTGGATGATAGCGCTCAGATTTTAGGTCAGGCTGACTTGAACTGATTGAGCAAAACCGCAGGCATAGCCGGGCTACGTTGAGGATTTTGTGATTGAAGTTCAGCTCAGGATGGCCTGAAGATGAGATGCGAAATCGGTAAGTTATTTTTGGACAGACCCTTAGATTCAACAAGGTTACCGTGAAAATAGTCAAAAGCCGAAGGCTCAAGGTAAAGATATGATTTTCTGTCTTTGACCTTTGACCTTCCGACTTGAGGCTTTGAGCTAATTTTCATGTGCAGGAGGATAGCCCCTGTCATGGAGGTTTAATCCGTTCAGGAGGTAATTATGGCGGGTAAAAAAATCTACAATCAGATTCCGGCAGAGGAGATGAGCCGCAGAAAGGGCAGCGGGCTTAATCCAAGGCTTGCCAGACGTTCGTTTCTGAGGCTTGCCGCCGTAACAGCGGCATTCAGTGGCATGGCTCTCGGTGCCAGGCTTACAACAAGGGCCGAGGCTGCTTCTGCTGCAAAAAAGGAGCAGTATCCCGGCGCAAAGGAGGTCAGGACCATCTGCACATACTGCGCAGTCGGGTGTGGCATAAAGGCGCAGGTTCAAAACGGTGTGTGGGTCAGCCAGGAGGTGGCCTCTGATCACCCTGTGTCACGTGGGGGCCACTGTTGCAAGGGCGCAGGCGCCATTGACATGGTAACCAGCGAGAAACGCCTCAAGTATCCCATGAAGAGGGTAAACGGTCAGTGGCAGAAGATATCCTGGGATCAGGCAATGGACGAGATTTGTAACAAGCTCCTTGATATCAGGGAGAAGGATGGTCCGGATGCCGTGCATATAAACGGCTCTGCCAAGGTCTCCAATGAGCTTGCCTATCTGCAGAGGAAACTCGCCGCCTTCTGGGGTACAAACAACATTGACCACCAGGCCCGAATATGACACTCCACCACGGTGGCAGGTGTCGCCAACACATGGGGTTATGGTGCAATGACAAACAGCCTGAATGATATCAGGCATGCAAAAAGTCTTATATTCATAGGGTCAAACGCGGCAGAGGCCCACCCGGTTGCAATGCAGCATATCCTGCACGCCAAGGAGGTAAACAACGCCCCGGTAATTGTTGTTGACCCCCGCTATACAAAACTTGCCGCAAAGTCCACTGATTACGTCCGCATCAGGCCTGGCACAGACGCGGCTTTCATCATGGGCCTTATCAATGTAATCATTGAAAACGGATGGCAGGACAAGGAGTTTATAAGGACCCGTGTCGCAGGGTACCAGGAGATGGCACAGGTAGCCTCCCACTATACACCTGAGGTTGTTGAGGAGATAACCGGCATTCCCGCGTCTGAAACAGTACGTGTGGCAAAGATTCTTGCCAATAACCGTCCAACCAGCCTCACCTGGTGCATGGGAGGTACTCAGCATCACATAGGAAGCAGCATTACAAGGAGTTTCTGCATTCTGCAGCTTGTCCTCGGTAACATGGGCAAGTCCGGCGGCGGCACCAACATCTTCCGCGGTCATGACAATGTCCAGGGCGCAACTGACATGTGCGTGCTGTCACACAGCCTTCCTGCATACTATGGTCTTAAGGACGGTTCATGGAAGCACTGGTGCCGGGTATGGGATGTTGACTATGAATGGATAAAGTCCCGTTTCCATTCCAAGGAGTATATGAACAAGAAGGGCTTTACCCTTGCCCGCTGGTACCAGGGTGTGCTTCAGGAGGACAAGATAAGTCAGTACACACCGGTGAAAGCGCTTATCCAGTGGGGCTGCGGTTCCAATTCCAACTCCATGTTCCACAAGGTGAAGGCCGCCTATGACAAGCTTGACCTTGTGGTAATCATAGACCCGTTCCCCACAATGGCCGCTGCCGCCTGCGAAAAGGACAACATATACCTGCTTCCATGTGCCAGCCAGTATGAGACCGAGGGGAGTGTTACCTCTACATCGCGCCAGATACAGTGGCGCTTCAAGGTTGTTGACCCCGTCTATGATTCGAAGGACGATTACCAGATAATGGAAGAGTTCGTAAAGCGTTTTGGTTTTGCGGACAAGTTCTACAAAAATATCAAGAAGACCCCTGATGATATTACCCTTGAGCTTGGAAAGGGCTCGCTTACCATTGGCTATAACGGCCAGACACCTGAGCGCATAAAACGCCAGATGGCAAACTGGCACACCTTTGATATTGATACGCTTCAGGCAAAGGGCGGGCCGTGTAACGGTGAGTATTACGGGCTTCCCTGGCCATGCTGGACCACTGAACACCCCGGCACACCCATTCTTTACGATATCTCAAAGCCTGTTGCAAAAGGGGGCCTCCCATTCAGGGCAAGGTTTGGCACAGAGATAACC
>WFRQ01000360.1 GCA_015486425.1 Deltaproteobacteria bacterium
AACATGGAATGCTCCCAAAATATTCCCGGCTCCATTCAGGATATCTTCAGGTATGGGGAAGATATAGGATGGGGGATATAGCACCTAATTTGAGCGCTTAATTGTAACTTCTCAATAAGTCTGTGCAAATTCTCCTGGATCTGCAGCACCCCTTGAGCAGATACGTGTCAATAAAAGATGGTTTCGCTCGTTACTAAGGGGCTGTCCAAAAATAACTTACCGATTTCGCATCGCATCTTCAGGTCATCCTGAGCTGAACTTCAATCACAAAATCCTGAGGCGTAGCCCGGCTACGCCTGTGGTTTTGCTGGGTCAGTTCAACTCAGCCTGACCCAAATCTGAGCGCGCTATCATCCAACTTATTTTTGGACAGCCCCTAAACTCCAGTTTGTGAACCAGTAAATTAGAGCTTCCTTTACTTTGAGCCTTGAGCTTTCAGCTTTGAGCTAAAAATATGGGTAGTGCTACGTATCCCATGAGTTTGTTCTATTACATTACTGCATTATGTATTATGGCCGCATGGCCTGTAATTCCGTTATTCTGGATACCTGCCCACCTGTTTCATGGTTTTTTGAGGAGACGTGTGGGCAGGGCGATTTATGTTATCACTGGCATTGCATGGCTGCCGTGCCTGTGGGTCGTACTACAGTATGGAGATTCCCTTCTTGAATGCCGGTTATCTCTGCCTGCCTGGATATCTGTTCCCGGCTGGATAATATTTCTTGCAGGCCTTTTACTGCAGTCCTGGACTGCCTGGGTCATGGGTTCCGTGATAATAGGCATCCCCGAGATTACAGACAGCATGGAGAGCAGGCATGTAACTGCGCCTCCATTTAACTGGTGCCGTCACCCCACATACCTTTCTCACTCCATGATATTCGGAGGTGCAGCGTTTATGACAGGTTACTATGTGCTGTTTGTCATCGCTGCGCTTGATTTTTTAATAACGTGCTTCATTATTATTCCCTTTGAAGAAAAAGAACTTGTGGAGAGGCTTGGCCCTGCCTACAGGAAGTACATGGAAACAACGTCAAGATTTTTTCCGTCTTTCTCCATGTTTTCCTCTGGAAGTCATGATGAAAAGTAAGAAAAATACCGGCATGGCTGCTATATGGGCAGCCCCCAAGGAGAAAAAAAGATGAAATTCAGGCCATGCATAGATATTCACGGAGGTCGGGTAAAGCAGATAGTGGGTTCTACGCTCAGCGATACCTCTCCTGAAACACTTACGGAAAATTTCGTGTCTGAAAAGCCGCCGTCCTGGTTTGCCACTCTTTTCAGAAAATATGACATGAGAGGAGGGCACGTTATCATGCTGGGTCCTGGCAATGAAGATGCGGCCAGAAATGCCCTTGAAGCATGGCCTGGAGGACTTCAGGTAGGAGGCGGCATTACTGACAGGAATGCCGAGGGCTGGATCCAGGCGGGTGCCGAGGCTGTCATTGTAACATCGTGGTGTTTCAGTAACGGTGAGATGCTGCTTGAGCGCATAGAACGTCTGAGGCAACTGGTTGGCAGGGAGCATCTTGTCCTTGATCTGAGCTGCCGTCAGAAGGGAGATGATTATTACATAGTAACTGACAGGTGGCAGAATTTTACAAATGTGAAGATTATACCTGAGACACTTGAGGAACTGTCAGCATACTGTTTTGAATTTCTCATCCATGCTGCTGACGTGGAAGGTAAATGCCGCGGTATTGAAAAGAACCTGGTGAAGATGCTGGGGAAATGGTCTCCCATACCCACCACCTATGCAGGAGGGGCAAGGTCAGTTGAGGACCTGTACCTGGTACAGGAACTGGGCAGGGACAGAATTGATCTTACCATAGGAAGCGCCCTGGATATTTTCGGTGGTACAGGGGTCACATTTGATGAGGTTGTGGCGTTTAACAGAGAAGCAGGCAGTGAAAAGTGAATAACAGTTTAAGGGCTGTCCAAAAATAACTTGGCGATTTCGCATCTCATCTTCAGGCCATCCTGAGCCGACCTTCAATCACAAAATCCTGAGGCGTAGCCCTGCTACGCCTGCGGTTTCGCTCAATCAGTTCAACTCAGCCTGACTTAAATCTGAGCGCGCCATCATCCAGCTTATTTTTGGATAGCCCCGTGACTTTTCAATAAGTCCATGCAAATTTTCTGTATCTGCTTGCAGGGTGCTGCAGATACAAGGCGGAGGACGCGCAGGCGTACTTCCTGTACTTCAAGCGTCTGACAACGCCGTAGATGCGGTACCCTGTGAGCAGATACACAGCCCTTTAGAAACCTTCCACCACAATATCCCACGCTATGGCCAGTATGGAACAGACAAATATAATGGCGTAATTCCACCTCTCCTTTGACGCATACAGGCTGCTTACTAAGTAGCGCAGTGCCTCGTAATCTTCAGGGCACAGGCTGTCTTCCTGACGCAGTTTTTCCTGCAGCCTGAGAGTGGTTATCAGCCTGCGTCTCCTGTGGGTAATAAATGCCCTGAACATGAAGAAGAGCATATTGCCGCATACCCCGAGATACCAGAGCAGGCGAACAAGTTCCGGTCTGTACGCCTTGGCAATGAGGATCAGGCGCAGTGATATTGCGCCTGT
>WFRQ01000361.1 GCA_015486425.1 Deltaproteobacteria bacterium
CCTTGTTATTAAGCTGAATTTTGACACGCTTGCATGTGCTCCAATGAAAAAGTCAGGTAGTGGAGATTTTTTTGTCCCTTTATTCCTTCGGTACTTGAGGAAAGCTTTTCCTGTTAGAAAAAGAGCTTCCCGCGGTATTTCAAGCACTTTAATGCCCATTTGAGAAATGGCTTTTTCTAGTTCCTCAATCTTCCTGAATCATATAGAGATTTCAGTGTAAACAATTGAATTTATGTACAATGTATTGGTTTGGCTATATTTATCCAAAATATTTTCAGACCGATCTCCCCACTTGGGATCATTTGTAAATAAATCCAGCAGGATACAGGAATCAATGAGTATCCCATTCATTATATTTCCCTGGTTAATTTCAGAATTTCGTCAGTCGTCATCTTCGATGTGGCAATTCCTCGGAATTTTTTAAACTTATTAGTCGGTTTGTTTTTTGTTGTTTTGACAATATAAAACCTACCGTTGTCTTCTCGGAAATCAATGTTAGTCTTAGGAGTAATACCTAATTTTTCCCTCACACTCCTGGGTATTGTCACTTGTCCCTTTGTTGTTACTCTCATGGTTGCACCTCCGTCTATCGATGCCTTTTAACGTAATACTAGTATAGTAATACCGAGAGGTGAAAGCAATATTTTTATGAGACTTGGATAAAGGCACTGAAAGGCAGGTATTTAATAGATGTGAAGGAAAAAAATTACACATGGGAAAAATATTACCATTTGGAGCAGGGTGGTTAGCGGAAAAATAGCGTCTTTTCAGGGGTAAAAATGGAAAAAAGCAATATTATGCCTGGCATATAAGTTGCATTATTAAGTATTTTTTAAAGGATTGTTATCTGCTGTCACTGTTTGTTTATACCGTATGCTGCGTGCCTGGGCACCAGAGCCGGTTGCAAAATAACCGAGGCACTTGAAAGGATGAGATTATGTCTTTGTCATCTATGTGCAGATTTGTAAACGCCGTTTTTGTATGCAGTTTCCTGCTGGCTGCGTCCCCTGTTTATGCAGGGTTTGACCTTTATTTTTCCACGCCCCTACATGGTGAAACAGTTCCCACAGCCGGGAGCGACCATACTTTCAAGGATCAGACAAATGCCACGCGGAAATATACAGCCAGACTTATCTGTGAGCTTGATACAGTGAGAGACCGCCTTCCGACATCCGTGGTGATGAATGTGAATCTTATGAGGGATGGTGCCTATGTTTCTTCTTTCTCAAGGACATTTGTTAGTACAGACTGGACGCGTCTGTCTGAAGGAAGCCTGGTATTTTACATCGATCTGCTCACTGGCCGCCCGCCTTATTTTTCTTACTATACCTTTTATATGCCTGATCCCGGGCCTGAAGACAATGATCTCAGAACCGGTGATTATTCATTCAGGCTTTCCCTGAAATCAAACGGTGAGACCGGAACCCTTGACAATAACAGCGCATCCAGCAGATCGTTTCACTATACCGTATATTCCGGCGCTCTGGAATTTAACGGAGAGACCAGGACTATCACCTCTCTTTCAACCGGCACATCAGATTTCTGCCCTGGCGATACATACATAACCTCAGCAGCAGGAGACTGGCAGCAGGACTGGTGGGATCATTACTTTGCAGGCCCTGATATCTGCACCCAGTCATCCCCGGCAGATGATGGGTACTCAACTGATCTTTCCGTGGTAATGGATCTTTCAATAGTGCCAGTGCCTTCAGCTTCCCTTTCAGGCAGTACAATGGTAATTGATGGCCAGACACCTGAAAACATAACTCTTACTCCTGTACGGGTTAAATGCAGCGGCACAAGGCCGGCCTCCTTTGTGGTGCATAACACACTTTTAAGATCAGCATCTCCGGATGTGACTGTGAGAACATATCCCGACGAGACTTTGATCCCCATATGGCAGGAAGACAGTGCCAATCAGCTCTATTACAGGGAAATTTCCCTCACCTGTCCCATGCCGGAGCCAGGTCCAGCCAATACTGAGCTTCACAGTGGGTGGCACAGATTTACATATGAGGTTGAGGCAGCAGGGGATACAAACGGGTCAAATAACAGCGCTTATACGTCATTTAACTATACAGTTTACTCCGGCAAGGTCTATTTTAATCAGGTAGCGGCAGATTTTGACTCGCTTTCTTTTGATTCTTCAGTGTTTTGTGGCAGTTATCCTAACTGGAAACCCAGCATCAATCTTTCAGGTTCGTGGACAGATGTATTTGGCACTGCGCCCATGACCGCTAACAATATCTGCGCCAACAGTGCTTCAAATCCTGACGGCTACTCTACTGACCTCCATGTTACCGGAGGTGAGGCAGACCTTGGTACGGTGACAGGCAGTATAAACGGGCTTGATATTGCATTTAATGATGTGGTGCTTGACAGTTCAGGAGGGCAGTTCTCAGGCGCTGTTCTTGAGCTTCCTGATGATGTGACAATGCACTACAGTAATGGTGTTTATATTATACCGCGCGGTGAGACAGAGATACATTTTAACAGCGCAACTTTTGTACAATCCATGAACAGCGTTGTGCTCTCCCTCTCTTATAACATGCTGTTTCACCAGTATGGACTGCCGTTTTATGTGAATACCTATGGCGTATCCCTGCCGCTTCAGAATACTGCCTCCCTCACCCTCCTGCATCCCCGGCCAGAGTATATTCAGGAGGAAGCCTATCAGGAACTCGATGACGCAGACAGCAGGAAGCAGAACGGGCTGCCGTCCAACGATATAGTGTTCTCTGTGCCTGGTTCCACTGAAGCCAATTTTATGAAACTCAATTCGAGCGGGCTTACCGGCAAGCTTTCCTTTGCCAACAATACCCGTTCTTCCAGGACATCATTCCCTCTTGCATTTGTCGGGTATGGTAGCTGGGACCTCTATATCCAGGGCGGCAGGATTATGCCTGAGTCCATACTTTCATCGGTGAGTCTGATGACAAGGTTTAAAAAGGACTGCCCTGGCGGGAGCTGCGGCAGCTCCGGCCCTGATTATGCCATATACCAGGTCCAGGCGGACAAGGCTGGTTTTTATGAAAACGGGGCATTTGGCGCAAGGTTCAAAAGCCTGGGTAAGGACCTGGCAGGTGGAGCATCCTCGGTGGAATGGGGGTATTTCCCTGATCAGTCAGGCACCTTTATCCGTCATGATAATGACCTCTCAGGGGTCTTTGTGATCCCGGGTTACATAATGCCTCATACCGGCGAGCTTGCGGACAGGAGCATTGGCCAGGACCTCCTTGGTTCCTGGACTTTCGCAGATGAGGTCCATCCTGCCGGTTTTTCAGCCCTGAACGACCCTCATAACCCTCATGCAACAAGGGGAGATGGTTTTTACGCAGGATTCAACATGGGGCCTGAATTCTATGCGGAAAGTATAGGGGAAGGCGTGGGGACACTCCTTGATGGTTCCCTGTGGGTAAGGTTTTACTCCCCTGACCCCTCTGATCCTGGTGAACATATCAGGATGCCGGATGACAACAGGGGGGCTGTGAAATACGTTCTCAGGAAGGGGGGGCTTACCGGTGTATTTAACACAGAGTTCAATTCAGAGAAGTCAGGCACTGTAAACATATATAATTATGAAATTTCCTTTGACCGTTTTGCCTTCCGTCAGGACCGCAACAAGCCTGACGGAACCACCTTTATTGACGGCTCGCTTACATTTACCCGCGGGCCTGTTGCTGTCAACAGCGAGGGGCAGGAGCAGGATTTCATGGTGGCCTTCACTGACCTTGACATCACGTGCAACGGCAACCTGGGATCAGGCCAGGTAGATACAGAGCCGGAGCCTTTGTGGCCTGTATGCCAGGCAGACAATGACCACGATGGAGTGGAAGACGAAGGCTGCCGTACTCTCATGTACTGGAATACGCCGGTTCTGCTATCTGCAATGGCATTCAAGAATGATCCTGACAGTGATGCGGGTTCAGGCGACTGCCCCACTGAACCGAGAAAGCTCAGCCTGGATACCCTGAACCAGGTTGACGGATTCGGCCAGTCTCTGAACATGTCTGCCCTTTATGCACCTGAGGGCACTGTGGAGAATCAGGAGCTGCTTGGAGAGGTACAGAGCTGGTTCGACAAACCACTTGATGGTGACAATCCCGGTTTCAATATCAGGCTCAGAAAGGCATATCTCAACCAGGCAGGCGCCTCCATTCCTTCCATCCCAGGCTTTACCGTGCTTGCCGGGCTTACTGATGTTCCTCTCTTTGATGATACCCAGCTTGCCGGTCAGTTTGATAATAATGATCCGGCGGACCATGACGAGTACCAGCTCTATGTATTCAAGGATGAGACTGATTCAGACGGAGATTTTAACGGTGTGCCTGATGCCTATTCGTTAAATGTAGATCAGTTCCGTAAATTGCTTGAGAACGATGACAGTCAGGCTCCCAAGCCCTATTTCACCTATTACTGGCCCTCTCCAGGCATGGTGGATTTGAATTATTATGCCCGTTACAAAAAGGCTTCGGGCCAGGAGATGCCGTGGTTCCAGGGGTTGAAGAAGGAGTCTGACATACTTCATGTAATCAGTGTGTCCTCAGTGCCTGACTATATAAATCCAGAGAAGACAAAATTTTCCTTTGGCGTCAGCGCTGATATATCCGAACTTCAGAACTTCCAGATTGATGTCAATGATATCGCATCAGGTGTTGATACCTTCCTGCACGGTGTTCTCGGGGTAGATGCTTCGTTCAGCATAGATGACATCATGTGTTTCACCCCGCCAGGCGGAGAAAAGATATGCCTTGATGATACAGAGCAACTTATGCATGGCCTTACAGGAGGAGATATTACCGGCATTCTTGGGAGTGCCATAGATTCGGTACTTTCGTCAGGCCCCCTGTCAAATGTGATAGAACAGGCTGCCCAGGGGCTCAGCATAGCTCATCAGGCAGGTTCAGGCATACAGTCAGTACTGTTTGAGCCGGTTAAACAGGCGGAGAACGCCGTAATGCAGCAGGTAAATGTTCCTGATCTTCAGTCCGGGCTTAAATATCTTTACCAGCAGTGGGCCGCGGTGATGGTTTACCGTATTGATGAGCTGAAGGCCCTGCCAGGGGCGCCTGCTTTTGAAGAACTGGAGCAGATGCAGGCAGAGGTTGAAACCCTGCACCAGCAGATAGCCGCCATATCAGCGGTACTGCAGCAGGGCAATGATGTATTTCAACAGGCAACCGGAGCGCTTACCGCAGCAGACGGTGTAATTGCAGAGGCCCGTGCGGCCATAAGCAGTGCGGAAAGTCTCATGGGGCAGCTTGACAGCGCCATGGGTTCAGACCTTGCAGGTCTGATATCCTCCGATCCTTCCACCAACCCCATGCTTGGCCGCATAGAACAGGCCCGGCAGGTGGTTCACCAGGTGCGTGATGCAGTGGCGGCAGTTGATCTCGGGCATTTTGCCGATGTGCTTCAGGCTGCGGCCCTGGCATCCGGTTCCAGCATAGATACATCAATGATAGAGAGCGCACAGCAGACAGTAAATTCATCACTCGATGAACTTGACAAGGCGCTTGGCAAGGCAGATACAGCCATCATTAATGCATACTCCAGTCTGCCCCTTAATAATATGCTCAGTAATGCAAGGCAGCTTGTGCAGGCAGGCGGGCCGATTTTAACCCTGCTTTCGCAACTGGATTCCATGCTCGTGCAGGTACAGACAAGGATAAATACGCTTCAGTCTCTTGTGGGGGCACAGCTTGGGGCCCTTCAGTCTCAGTTTGCGGCCCTTGAGCAGATGATAGGCTCTGACATGTCAGTGCCTTCAGGCTTAACCAGCTATGCGGCTGCCGTGAATAACGGTCAGCAGAGCCTTGACCAGTTTGCAAATCAGTTTCTTGTAGGTGTACAGCCGGGCGGAAGCCTTCAGGACCTTCTTGATGCACTTGTGGCCAATGCAGGGGGAAGTTCACTGTTTATCCATGTCTTTGCCGAAAGCGCCACGTCTGTTCCTGATCTTGTTGAGGCAGCTTTCAGGGATATCCTTGAAGATGTAGGGGTTGGAGGCATGCAGGAACTCATGTCAAATATCGGGCTGAAATCCACCGCCTGTCTTCCCCAGCCCTCGTCAGAGGATATACGCAACATGATCAGGACCGCGCTTCTGGATTCTGATGCTGTTGAGCAGATAAACTCCGTGTTCTACAGGCAGTTTGGCATGCTCAGTGATATCATTGACAATGTCTCAACCCAGCTTACCGCGAGAATTAATGGCCTTATCCGGGATGCAGTGGCAGCGGTTAATGAGGGCATTTCCAATACACTTGACTCCTCGGTTAATTCAATCGCAGGAAGTGACTGGAGTGA
>WFRQ01000362.1 GCA_015486425.1 Deltaproteobacteria bacterium
GCGCTTGAAGCCAGAATAAGGTGCTGAATACTAAATTTTCATGTTGCACCGCACATACAGTGCAACACCCCATATCATGAACAGTACAAGCGAAGGCTCAATGTATTTTCACACTTACTGAATTGAGTGTTTGAAACTGCTATTTTTGGCCTTTATGCCCTTTGCCATGTTTGTGCTTGTGTTTGTGCTGTTTCTTCTCTGTTTCGTGGTCATCGTCGGGCTGGCCTGGAACAGTTACCTCGTCATCCCCGTGATGGTATCCTTTCTTTTTGCTGAGCCCCGGAGGCATGTCGCTGTCGCCCCATCCTGTTTTTTTCCCATGACTCCAGCCAGGCGGCCTGCCGTCCTTCCATTTTTCATCCTGTTCCGGTGATGGCACAGGTTGAATCCATGCGTCCTGACTGCCTGCTTCGTGCTGGACCTGGGTATCATGAGCCGTTTTTTTGTCAAGACCAGGTGGCATGTGGCCATGGCCCCTTGCCAGTGCCGAGCCTGCCAGGCATATTACAGCAGCAGTCATGATTGAAAAAACAATTATTACTTTTTTTGTCATGCTCTGATTATGTTTCATAAACAGTCTCCATCAAATAGCTCAAAGCTCAAAGCTCAAAGCTGAAAGCTGAAAGTAAAAGAAGCTATTTTTTGCTTGCTCCCAAACTCCATTTTGGGGACTATGAAATGGAAGCACCTGCTTCAACGGTGTGAGCCCGTTCAGTATAAATGGTAACTACTCACCCCCCTCCAGGATGAATTCCTTTAACGGAAAGTCCAGATAGTTTTCACACAACGTATCTGCTCAGAGGGTGCTGCAGATGCAAGGCGGAGGGGGCGAAGTCGTACTGCCCGTACTTCGAGCCCCCGACAACACAGCAGATGCGGTACCCTCTGAGCAGATACCCTAAATTCTGTACTTAACATCATAAATGTTGGGGTCCAGGACAATCTGCCTGGCCCTCATGTTTTCAGAATTAATCACTACCGGCCCCAGCATGTTGGCAGTAACCGAGGGGCTGTCCCCGTCCTTTCTTACTGTGACAAGAACAAGGGTCTGAACGCTTTCTGCCTGCGTGATGCCAAGCTCCTCCTGAACACTGTCCGGTATTTCATAGGAGTATTCACGGTTTACAGCAAATGGGTTTATTACAAGGAAGGCCAGTTCAGGGTCTTCAATGCTCTGAAGCCAGAGGAAAGGGGAGTCCTCGCGGTGTGGAAGCAGCGCAAACCTGTTTGCATCAGGAAAGCCGGGCAGTGCCCTTGTAAAATAGATTATGGAATTATCGTCAATTTCCAGTGTGCCGAACCTGGTTGTTTCAATTTTCATGGATGCCTTTTTCCTGCCGCAAGGAGAATGTCAATATCTTCAGGCATGGCGGCTGCACGCAGATTTTCTTCCTTGATCCGCTGGAAGACCTCTTCCCTGTGAATTGTAAGCCCTTTTGGGGCCTTAATGCCAATGCGGGCCTGCCTGCCCTTTATCTCAACTACTGAGATTTCAATATCATCTCCTATCCGGATGCTCTGTCCTGCCTTCCTGGTCAAAATAAGCATAAGCCCTCCCTGGCCTAAGCAATACCACCTGCCGATTTTAAACGTGCCGTTTTGCGGCTCATGTGCCTTATACGAAATCAGCGAGACTCATCTTCATTACCTTGGAGGCTGCTGCAAGTGCAGCCTGGTAACCAGCATCAAGTGTCTTGAGGTCTGAAATTGCCCTGATTATGTCTGTATCCTGTACATCGGACAGACGTTCCTCAATCGTTAACGAAAGAGAGGTTGAGACTGTTTCCATGTTTTCAAGGGTGTTGCCCATTGCCCCAAGTTTGGAAGTCTGGTCACTTACATGGTCCATGCTGACCTCCAGGTCTCCTATGGCGGTCTCAATGCTGTGCTGACTGTTGGCATTCAGGGCATCGTGCAGCATGTCAAGGGCCTCGAACATACCGCTCTGGATCAGGGCGCTCTTGCCGTCAAGGTTTATCTTCTGGCTTCTGCCCGGGCCGATGTCAATGGAAAAGTCATCCTCATTGCCATGGTATGTGACATTTCCATACTTGTCTATTAGAAACGGGGCCTCTCCGTTATCGTATCCCTTGGTCCTGCTTCCAGCAAACAAATGGCGTCCGCCTACCGATGTATTGGCAAGCGATACCACCTCTTCCTGAATCACCTCTATTTCCGCAGCAATAGCCCTTCTGTCTCCTGAGCTAAGGGTATCATTGGCTCCCTGTACTGCAAGTTCCCTGGCCCTGAGGAGCCTGTCGTGAATCTGCCTTATTGTGGTCTCCGTGGCCTGGACCCATCCCTGCCCGAATACTATGTTCCTTTCATACTGGTTGGTGTCAGAAAGTTCGCTCCTGTACTCCAGGGCATGGGTAAGCTCCACAGGGGCGTCTGAGGGACGTCTGTAAATTTTCCCAGAGGAGATTGCCGCGTTGGTTTTCGCCTGGTTTTCAACCAGCCTTGACAGGTCAGTATTTATGCGGTCATAAAGAGAGTTCATGGTAACGCGCACGGCATCACCTCCTTATTGTTCAAACCTGAATTGAGTGTTTCAATTTTCGTGTATATGCAGCAAATCCAAACAGTCTCTCAAATCAGGTCAAAAGTAACTGTTCAGCGTACGTAACTGCTCACCCTCCTCTCCAGGATGAAAACTCATAACAGAAAATCTATTTTTTGTATCTGCTTCAGTGCGAGACAGTGTCAACAGGCCCTACTTTGCCTGCAGAAGTGAGAGGAACATCTCATCTGCCGCCTTGATCAGCTTGGCCGCCGCTGTATAGGCGTGCTGAAACTTGATAAGATCAGACATCTCCTCGTCCAGGGACACGCCGGAGACATCATCACGCCTTGTCTCAAGTTCATCCACGCTTGCACGGCTGAAGTCATAGTCAAGCTGGAATCCCTTTGAATGAATACCCACAGTGCCCACAAGCCCCTGATAAAATTCATTAAGAGTGGCGCCATCAAGCTCTTTAACAGTGTGGCCGTTGAGGTCGCGAAGTTCCAGGGCGTTCATGTTGTTGGCAGGGCTGAGTGTGCCTCCAGCCGGTGTTGAAATCTGCAGATAATCCATGAGGCCTGTGTTGTCTGCCCGGAAATAGAAGAGTTCTCCCTGCCCTTCAGCGGAAATCCTGAGCCTTCCGTTAACCACCTGTGCTGATATGTTATTCTGTGCATCTATGGCTGCTGCAATGTCTGACAGTGTGTCTCCTGCGTTGATGGTAACGGTCACGCTGGGCGGTGCCGGGGGGTTAAGCAGGTTTCCGTTTTCATCCATGATGTCAATGGAAAAAGCTGCACCTGTGGTGACGCTGGTATCATAGCTGCTGAGTACATCAAATGACCTTTCAACCTTGAGTGTACCATCAATGCTCTGTGCTGCGGCACCTGACATGCCAAGAAATTCCAGGAGCCCTGTGTCTGTGCCCCCTGCGCTGTCATCAATGGCAACCTGATAACCGTTGGTTTCTGCCTCCACGTGCACAAGGTCATTTTCAATCCAGGCATGGACCCCGTCAATTGAATTCATCTGCTCAAGAATATCATCCAGTGAGTTGGCTGTCCTGTTAATGGTTATACTGCGCGTGTCCACTGTATTGCCACTGGAGTCAAGCAGGTCTATGCGCACTGTGCCGTTTATGACCTGTGCATCAATGACGCGGTTTTCATCCATTACCGAAACGTTGCTCAATGCCGTTGCGGCCCCATAATGCTCCACCTGGGCGGCTGCTATGAGCCTGGGATCTTCCACAAGCGTGGAGTTCAGTCCGATGGTTGCCGCGTTTTCACCTGTGAAAAAGGAGTTGATTCCCAGGGCAGTCAGTGCCCCTGATGTATCCCTGCCAAAGGCAAAACCTGCAGCCGCAGCAGGAGGACCATCAAGCCCTATTACAAGTTTATTGTTTACTATCCTGGCGTTAATGTCAGGGATAGTGCTGTTTATGTCGTCCCTGATATCTTCAAGCGTGGTAACACCCGTGGTAACAGAGATGGTGTAGGGTTCATTGATATCAGTGCCTGGGTTTGCGTCAATTACATTTCCGCTGCTGTCATAGAGATATATCTCAAAATTGCCGTTCTGGACCATGTCAGAGAATGCCAGGCCTGATGCCCGGCTGCTGATGGCCCTTGATGTGGATATAACCCCGTACTCTGACGTGGTCTCCTGCAGGGGAATGAGCCCTGCGCCCTGACTGTGTACGCCATTTACCGCCTTTATCAGTTCAGACGCCCACTTGTTGAGCTGTTCCGTGTAGTTCAACGGGTAGTCGCCGTCAAATTTTCCCAGGTCAAGCCCTGTGATATTGCCGTTTATATCCTCGATTTGAAAGGATA
>WFRQ01000363.1 GCA_015486425.1 Deltaproteobacteria bacterium
AGCCCGGCAGCTCCGGAATCCAAGTACTATAAACAATAATTATCTTTCACCCTCAACTCAGTCTCATGCAGATTTATTCAACGTGCAGCAAATGCCCCATCTTCTCCATTTTGCACCTGAGATAGCGCTCATTCTCCTCCTGTGGGGGAATCTCTATAGGTACACGCTCCACCACTTCAAGGCCATAACCTTCAAGGCCAACGATCTTTTTGGGATTATTGGTCATAAGGCGCATCTTTCGTATGCCGAGATCTCTCAATATCTGGGCGCCAACGCCATAATCGCGCAGGTCCGCCTTGAAACCTAACTCTCTGTTGGCCTCAACCGTATCCCTGCCCATATCCTGAAGGCTGTATGCCTTGAGTTTGTTGATAAGGCCGATGCCGCGGCCCTCCTGCCGCATGTACAGCAGCACCCCGCGGCCCTCGTTTCCTATCTGCACCATTGCCCTGTGAAGCTGGGACTCACAGTCACAGCGCATTGAGCCAAGCACATCACCGGTGAAACACTCGGAGTGAACCCTGACAAGAACAGGCTCATCCGGCTTGATTGCATCTGTGCCCTTGATAAGCGCAATGTGCTCCTGGCTGTCCATGATTGATGTATAGGCAATCAGCTTCCACTCGCCGCCAAAACGGGACGGCAGGCGCGTTTCCACCTCACGTTTTACGAAGCTTTCTGTACGCAGCCGATATTCAATAAGATCAGCAATGGTTACTATCTTCAGGCCGTGTTCTGCTGCAAACACTTCAAGATCAGGCATACGGGCCATTGTACCGTCATCCTTCATGATCTCACAAATAACCCCGGACGGTTTAAGGCCTGCAAGCCGTGCAAGGTCAACTGACCCCTCGGTCTGCCCTGCCCTTACAAGGACACCGCCGTCCTTTGCCCTGAGAGGAAATACATGGCCGGGAGTTGCGATGTCATCGGCAGTGCAGTCATCACGCATGACAGTCTGAATGGTGGTAGCCCTGTCATGGGCTGAAATGCCTGTGGTGACGCCCCGGCGTGCCTCGATTGAAACAGTAAACGCCGTACCGAAACGAGATGTATTCTTTGAGGCCATCATGGGAAGTCCGAGCCTGTCAACCATGTCACCTGTAAGAGTAAGGCAGATCAGGCCCCTGCCATACTTTGCCATGAAATTAATGGCCTCCGGGGTAACGGCCTGGGCGGCCATTGTAAGGTCGCCTTCATTTTCCCGGTCCTCGTCATCCACGAGGATCACCATCTTTCCTGCTTTTATATCATCAATTGCTTCTTCTATGGTTGCAACAGGCATAATCCGAAATTTACTCCTTTATTGTAGAGGCTGTGTGGCTTTTTGAGACTTGTTCTGCGAGAAAACCTGCATGGAACGTTCGTGACACCTTATGACAGTTTCAGAACCAGTCTCAAAAAGTTACATAGCCGCGGCACATTATGCTATTGGGACAAACGGGTAATGCTCCCCTAACGATAAGCTCAGCGATTTGCGGGGGCTCCGCTTCGCTCCGCCACCGCATATCCGCTGGAGCGCCGGGTTAGCCCTTTGTTTTTGATTCGATTTACGATTCTTCTATCAGATATTTTTTGTTTTTGCGCTATATCATTATAGATTGCCCGCAGGTCATAATTGTACTTTGATGCCAGACGGTCTTTTATTGCTCTTATTTCATGTATTACTTGATCTTCCATATTAACTCCTTTCCAATAATTCTTCAGGTGTACAAATGACAGGGAGTTCAAACCCTTCATCTGTTACTGTTTTTCGGAGCCGTTTGATTATTCCCGCATTGGCGATATGTTTGCAGTTCCAGGATAAAAGAAAGCTTATTTCATTAGAAGTAGCAACTGCAATGTGTAATGCGTCCCGGACTGCTTTTTCAGGGATAATTTTTTCAATAATAATTTTTTCTGCCAAATCAACTACTTCTTCTGTTATTTCCAAAAGAGGAAATGTTTCGATTGCTTCCAGTCTTTTCCTTGAAGCAACTGTGTCTCCTTCACTTGCTTCATCAATAACGATTTGTGAAATGAATATTTCAAAATCATTCAGTCTGTTATCCCACCATGCAGAAGTTATTTGTTGACGGGCAGTCTGAATAATATCTCTGCTTTGTTTCGCTTTAAGATAGCTTGGAATCGTTGTTTCAAGATAAAGCGTTGGTTTCATTTTAGCTCAAAAGGAGATGAGTTTATTATATGCTATGTGGTTCATTTAATTTTTTCAGAGAAAACCGTGCCGTGACAGAAACGCCGTGTCCATGGCCGGTGAGTCGTTTGAAGCAGCACTTTCGCTGCGGCCTTTCAGCAGTTTTTCAACATATTTTCCTATGACATCAAGCTCTATATTTACCCTGTGCCCAACCTTCCTGAAACCAAGCGTGGTTATGGCGCAGGTGTGTGGAATAATGGACACGGAAAACCGGCCACTGCCACAGGAATTTACAGTGAGGCTGATGCCATCAATTGCAACTGAGCCCTTTTCTATGAGATACCGGTCAAAACGGGGCTCCAGTTTAAAGGAAAACAGAGTAAAATCTCTGAGTTCACGGCGTTCTGTCACCATGCCGACGCAGTCAATATGGCCGCTGACAATATGGCCGCCAAGCCTGTCTGACAG
>WFRQ01000364.1 GCA_015486425.1 Deltaproteobacteria bacterium
AAGCGGTCTTGTTCACATGCGTCCCGACAGTACATGGGAGCAGATGGATATTCCGGGTATGCAGTTTGACAAGGCTTCCGTGCTGCCCGGCCTGGTACAGGACCGCAGGGGAGATCTGTGGCTGCCTACCCCTGGTTACGGGCTTTACAGGCTCATGGTGGATTACGGCCCGACGCCTGATTTCCATGCCGATGCAACAGAGGGCTGCAAACCGTTTAAAGTACATTTTTCAGACAATTCCATTGCATCATGGAATGGCAGCCTGAAGTCCTATGCATGGGATTTTGACGGAGACGGCGTTACTGACAGCGCTGAGCAGAATCCTTCGTGGACATATACGGAATCAGGCAGTTACACTGTAACACTTCAGGTCTGGGAAAATGACGGAGATACAGCGGCAAAAATCGCTGAACACTACATAACAGTAGGCATCCCAGGAGATATTGACGATGATGGCGATGTTGACGGCCAGGACCTGTATCTCTGGATCACGACGCATCCCTCAGGTTTAAATGTGGGCACAATGGCATCAAATTTCGGAAGGGATGACTGCAGTTGATCTAACCCTCTTTTGCTCCAGGGATGGCACAGGGGCCGCCTGTGCAGCACACCTCAACATCATTGGCGTTCAGGATTCTAAGCTCTTTTTCCCGTTTTTCCTCAGGGAAGGGCTGGGGAGGATATTTCGCAAGTAGCTCTCTGGCCTCTTCCTTTGAAGGAATGGCGTCAAGCCCCTGGCCAAGGGCGCGCCCCCTGCCTGTTTCCAGAATGGATGCATCTGTGCCATTAGTTATAACGGCAACAGGAACCCGCAGGTTTGGAAGCAGCACCCGTGCCGCCGCAATGGCAGGGCGCTCCCTGGTAACTATAGAGCCGGGGCCGTAGCGGATAATCATAAAGGGCTGGTCGTCCAGGCGCACAAGGAAATCAATACGGGATGTCACAAATGTGCCTGCAAACAGGGTGTCTATCTTCTGGCGCGGATAGATGTCTTTTTTGTCCCAACCTTTTTCTTCCACAAGGAACCTTGCTATCTTCTGGCGAAAACGTTCGTCATCAGTGTCAACGAGCTCTTCGCCTGAGATATAATCCGTACATTTGCCGTAAATAAGGTGATGACTGGGAATATCTTTGGTAGCCATGCCTGCATTATATGTGCATTCAAACGAATTGGCCAGTAATGGACCTGATTTCAGGTCTAACCCGATTTTTACTGCTTACGCACTCTGCTGCATGGCAGCCAGTTTTCCAGTGCCGGTCCAGCCCTGTGCCCTGATTTCCCTGACAAGGTCAAGCGGCACCTCCCACTTGTTAAGAGGGCTAATCAGATATATACCGTCCACTATTTCTGCTATGTCAGCAATGAGTTTCCGCGTAATTTCAAGTCCTGCCTTCCTCTGGTCTTCAAGTTTTTCATACTTCCACAGGGTCTTTCTGATTTCTTCCGGTATGGTTATGCCTGGAAGCTCGTTATGCAGAAATTCCGCGCTTCTCGCAGATATAAGAGGAAAGATGCCGGGAAACATCATGAGGTCCAGGTGAGAGGTATCATTCATCATGGCAGCAACGGATTCGGCATCAAAGATGGGCTGGGTCATTACAAAATGAGCGCCCATAAGGACCTTTTTCTCAAGACGCCTTATCTGAAGTTCGGGTTTGGAGGGCCTGTAGCTGAACGCAACTCCTATTGAAAAATCCGTATGATCCTTCATGGGGCTTCCTGCCATGTTGAAGCCATTGTTAAACTGAGAGATCATGCGCACAAGGCCAAAGGAGTTGACGTCAAACACGCCGCTGACACCTGGCTGATCCGTGGAGGATGCAGGGTCTCCTGTGACAGCAAGGATTCCCCGCAGTCCGAGGAGATGTGCCCCCATGATCTGAGTCTGAAGGCCAAGCACATTACGGTCCCTGCATGTAAGGTGGATTACGGTTTCAATGCCGTATTTCTCTTTGATGATATGGGCAAGGGAAAGGTTGTCACACCGCAGAACAGCAAGAGGGTTTTCCGCAATGGTTATGGCGCTTGCCCCTGCCAGTGTAAGCTCGCCTGCCCCCTGAAGCACCCTGTCCACATGGAGATGCGGCGGCGGATCAAGTTCCACAAGCACCGGCAGCACTGAAGGATCCATTGATTTCAGCAGCCCGCCTATGCCTGTGTACTTGACTGGCTCAGGGGTTTCTCCCTGCTTTTCAGCCTTTTCCCTTACTGCAATGGATACTGTTTTTTTGAGATGAAGGTGCTGTTGAAATTCGTGTATGTGTGCAGGAGTGGTGCCGCAGCAGCCGCCTATGAGACGCACGCCCATCTTCACCATTACTGCTACCTTGTCCGCCATGTAAGATGGCGGCGTGGAGTAAACTGTACGGTGGTCCACCACCTCAGGCATGCCTGCATTGGGAAATGCCGAGATAGGCGCCCTGTCCCTGAGCACGGAAAGGCTTTCCACTGCCTCAAGCATTGCCTTGACACCGCGTCCGCAGTTGGAACCTATGACATCAGCTCCTGCTTCAAGGGCCTCAAGACCGCATCTGCGGGCCTCAAGACCGAATGCCGTGCGGCCTCCTGACGGGTAGGCCATCTGGGCTATCAGCGGCATGTCCGGAACAATACGGCGCGCCACCTTTATGGCAATAAGCAGCTCTTCAAGCCAGGTGAAGGTTTCAAGTATCAGGACATCCACCCCCCCTTCCACAAGGGCGGATATCTGTTCATGGAATGCCTCTTCTATATCATGGGCAAGCCTTGCTATCTCGTCCTCAGTGCCGGTTTCCGCGGTATATTCCGCGCCTGAAGGCCCTACTGAGCCAGCAACATAAATATCCTGACCTGCTGCCTTGGCAGCTATCCTGGCCCCTGCAAGGTTTATCTCCCTGACCTGCTCACCTTTTCCAAGCCCCTGCAGCTTGAAACGGTTTGCCCCAAAGGTGTTGGTCTCAATCAGCTTGCTGCCTGCCCGGATGTACTCCTCATGGACCGAGTAAACCAGGTCAGGTTCCTGGATATTAAGCAGGTCCGTATTGGTGCCCAGCGCAATGCCCTTTTCATAGAAATAGGTACCTTGAGCACCGTCAGCAAGAAGGACTTTTTCGTGGAGATATTCAAGAAAATCTGGTTTCATTTATTACGCACCATGAAATTAAAAGGGGTTAAATAGATTGTTGAACAGACAATGGTTTTCATTCCCTGAAGATTCCCTTTACAATCGGGGTAACATGAAAGTCTGGAAAATACCAGCCTACCCTTCATTTTTAAAGGCAAATCGTGTAAAAAACAGGATAGACGTGTCAAGCTAAGGGGCTGTCCAAAGATAAGTTGGATGATGGCGCGCGCAGATTTAGGTCAGGCTGAGTTGAACTGATTGAGCAAAACCGCAGGCGTAGCCGGGCTACGTTGAGGATTTTGTGATTGAAGTTCGGCTCAGGATGGCCTGAAGATGAGATGCGAAATGAGCAAGTTATTTTTGGACAGTCCCTAAGACAGCCCCTTAAAACAGTATGTAATAAATCCAGCCTACAATTATAACGCTGGTCACTCTCAGGGCCTGGCCCATGAGCAGAAGCTGGATTCCTGTCTTGGGCTGGTATATACCAAGATAGCGCGGCAACTGGTGCCTCAGGGCCCTTACAGGCGTTGCTATTATATTTCCAAGCAGCAGTGCTGTTACCGTCTGTTTCAATGTGAGGACACCTGCGCTGAGCATGGCCCCTGCGGCAGCGGCACCTGCTGTAAATTCGGCCACTATGCTGAAAACAACCACTGATATCCCCTCCACAGGCAGACTTTCCCCTAC
>WFRQ01000365.1 GCA_015486425.1 Deltaproteobacteria bacterium
ACGTAATACAACTGTATTCTCACCCTGAAATCTTTGTCGTGGTTTAAGGTGGCAACCTTGACTTAGGGACTGTCCAAAAATAACTTGCCGATTTCGCATCTCATCTTCAGGCCATCCTGAGCCGAACTTCAATCACAAAATCCTGAGGCGTAGCCCGGCTACGCCTGCGGTTTTGCCGGGTCAGTTCAACTCAGCCTGACCCAAATCTGAGCGCGCCATCATCCAACTTATTTTTGGACAGCCCCTTACTGCCGGAAAATGTAAAAACTGATCTTCTGAAGGCGGTGCGTCAATGTGATCCCGCTGATATTGAACCGCTTCTTGCTTATTTTATCAGGACGAGCATTGGGGACATGCGCAATATGCTTCCATTTGGTGGTGGAGAAGTCGGGCAGGCAATTGCCGGAAACGGAGTGAAGGTTGAGAAACAAACAGTGCTTCTTCCTGTACTGCAACAAACTTGGCATGATTCCCACTTTAATGGGAACAGATTACTTGACCTGGTTATGCAGCACACGGTATTATGGGTTGCAATATTGGTTGACCTGAATATGGTCCTATTTTTCTCAATTGCGGCTAAAGGAGGTAGTTTGTGAATACCCTATCTATTTCTGAGGCAAAGATGAAACTCAGTTCTCTGGTTGATTTCATCGAGACAACTGATGAAGAGGTGCTGATTACCAAAAATGGTCGACCCGTTGCTGTGCTTGTCAGTCCTGATGAGTTCGATGGGTGGCGTGAGACCGTGGCCATTCGTTCCGACGCCGAGCTTATGGAGGAAATCAGGAAGGGGCTGAAAGCGCTGAAAAAGGCGCCAAGCAAGCTCTATTCCCTTGAGGAACTCTGTAACCCATGACAACTGTTGAATATCGTCTGAGGGTGCCTGATGAGACAGCCAGTTTTTTGCGTAAATTTCACCCTGAGATCAAGCGCCATATCAGGAAAGCCCTTGAGATGATTGTTCATGATCCGTTTTGTGGTAAGGCTCTTAAAAACGATCTCGAGGGTATGCGCAGCTTCAGGGTAAAGAGGTATCGTCTTATCTATCGTGTTGTTTCAGGTGTGAAGGAAATTGAAATCATTGCCATTGGGCCGAGAAAAAATATCTATGAAGAGACCTTCAGGATTATCAGTCGGGAATGATTTATCGAGAGGTTGCCCCAAAATACAGGACACCCATCACTCTTGACTCTCTATCCAGTTTCATATATCCCTCATTTAATTACAATCTTGTACACACCGTATGAACCAGACAGGAAAATCCCATGACCAGGGCAAGAAGAGATATTGTCTCGTTGGCCGACACCCCTTATTATCACTTCGTGGGGTGATGCGTATACCGGGCTTTTCTGTGACGATGTGATATTTTTCCATCGAGGGAAAAGGGGGCAAGTCTTTGTTTGACTCTTTTTTCCGCTCGTTCCCAAACTCCAGTTTGGGAACGTACAATCGGAAGCTCCAGCTTCCATCCCAGGGCATAATACGCCACGCAGCCGGTATCAATAAGGAAAGAAGCATGAGCTTCAGACCACTGGGTACCCAAACCGGAGTTTGGGCACCAGCAAAATGTAACTTCTCAATAAGTCCTGCTGTATCTGCCTGCAGGATGCTGCAGATACAAGACGGAGGACGCGCAGGCGTACAACAACACGAACTTCAAGCGTTTGACAAAGCCGTAGATACGCCTGTCTGTGAGCAGATACAAGGCAGGCAATGTTGCCTTTTTGCTTTGAGCCTCGAATTTTAAGCTGTTTTATGGCAGTATACTGGTATTAATAACGCACAAAAGTGGAGATGCATGGTGGGTGAGTTAGAAAATATAGACGGTTTCGTTGTTCGGCAGCACAAGGAGTGGAGTGAGATAATAACCGGGTTTGAAGCCAGGAATCATTACAGTGTAATGGATACTTCCGGAAGGGAGCTTTTCAAGGCTGCGGAAAAGGGTGGCTCAGTGCTTGCACGATGGTTCCTGAAGGCGCTTCGCCCATTTGAAATTCATCTGTTTCGTCTTGACAACTCTACTGTCCTGCGCATCGTACGTCCGTTCCGGTTCTATTTTCATGAGGTCAACATATTTGACTCTGAGGGCAGGCTGCTGGGCAATGTAAAGAGAAAATTTACCTTTATGAGGCGGGTTTATACTGTCACTGATGGTACAGGCACAGAACTCTTTGAGCTTTTCGGTCCCATCCTCCACCCCTGGACATTTGAGATAAGGTGCGGGGACAGCAAGTGCGGCGCCATTGTAAAGAAGTGGAGCGGGCTTATGAAAGAGGTCTTTACTGATGCAGACAATTTCGGCGTAAATTTTCCCGAGAACTGGGACATAAAATTAAAGGCCCTCAGTCTTGGCGCGGTTTTCCTTATTGATTTTGTTCATTTTGAAAATACGGGCAGTAACAGTGACGCCTGAGAAGACAGCAGCTAATCATGCCTTTTTAGCCGCTATCAGAAGGTTGTATTTCTTTTATTACCTTGACAATAATATGGTATCTTCTATTATCCATGGCATATGAATATCGTTTTTATGCGGTATTGGGGGGATAATGTTGTATTGTGCAGTAATGAAAAAATAATACAGCTCCTCGTAATTTAAGCCCATTTGCTGTACAGTTTGCCGTATACCTGGTAAAAATTCCGCATGTGCTGCCCTTGTCAGTCGGTGTTGGTCTGAAACTATCCCAGAAGTATCATGTCGTCTGAATACAGTGTTGTCATCAGGGGAAATTAACGGGTTTACCACCTTTAGCTGTTGTAATGGTCCCTGTTTATGTCTCACGTGCCTGCCATATTAAGGTTTTGTTAACCGTATGATAAAATTTTGCAACCTTAGACAGACCTTATGTTTTTTGTTTCTTTTCTTTCTGTTTTCTGTCAGCTCGTTTTCTTTCAATACAGTCTTTCATGTTGCCTGTGCCGCGTCTGCAAGTCCGGCTTCTTCTCCACAAGTTTCATCGTCCCCACCCTCTCGGCCTGAGCCGGATAAAAGCCATTATGCCGGTCCTGCTGATGAATTCAACCGTGGCAATCCGCGCTCCTGCGTGGAGGGGTTTCTTTCTTACGCTGCAAGGGGGGATTTCAAAGATGCAGCGCAGTACCTTGACCTGAGATACCTGCCCAAAAAATTAAAGGGCATTCCGCCTGAGGAGTTAGCGCGCAAACTGAAGATAATTCTGGACCGTGCGCTGTGGATTGATATGGAATCAATAAGCAGTGACCCTGCTGGTGATCTCAATGATAATCTGCCTTCCTACAGGGAACGCATCGGGCAGGTTAAGACTCCGAGGGGCATGGTTGATATTCTCCTTCAGCGGGTGCCTCGCAAGGATGGTGTCAAAATATGGAAGTTTTCAAATAGAACGGTTGCAGGTATTCCACTGCTCTACAAGTATTATGGCTACCGGCTGTTTGAAGAAAAACTCAGCACTTTCTTCCCGGATATGCAGTTTGCCGGTTGGCAGCTCTGGCAGTGGTGCATGTGGGTCCTTCTTGTGGCAGCGGCGTGGATAGTGGCCTGGTTCCCGACATGGCTTGCCGCGATTGTTATTCGTCGCAGAGAAAGCGGCATGTCCAGTATGGTAGGCGATTTTGTAACAGGTCCCCTGCGCATACTCCTGTGGTTGTTTATGGGGCGCCTGGCCGTTGATTTTATCATGCCTTCCGCAGAGATACGCAAGCTGCTTAATGCTGGCACATTACTGACTATTGCCCTCTGCTGGGCCTGCATAAAAGCTGTGGATATCCTGTTTGAAATGTGGAAGCGCCGCATCAAACAGGAAGGCAGGGAGAGCAGCACGGTCCTTTTGAAACCGCTTAAAACCGTGGTGCGGGTCTCGTTTTTTACTGTTGCCCTGCTCCTGTGGCTGGACAATATAGGGTTCAAGGTCAGCGCCCTGCTTGCAGGTCTCGGTGTGGGTGGTCTTGCAGTGGCCCTTGCTGCCCAGGGGGTGCTGAAAAGTCTCATTGGCACGGTAATGATACTTGCGGACAGGCCCTACAATGTAGGGGAGCGTATTGTGGTACGCGGATATGATGGAGAGGTTGAGGAGATCGGGCTTCGTTCCACCAAAATAAGACTCCTCACAGGCCATCAGACCTCTATCCCCAATGATGAAATGGAGCGTTCCGAAATAGAAAATATCGGCAGGAGGCCGCATATAAGGCGTAAACAGAATATCCGTCTTGCCATTGATACTCCTCCAGACAAGGTTGACAGGGCAGTTGATATTATAAGGAAGCAACTGGATAATCATGAGGGCATGAGGGAAAATTATCCTCCAAGGGTATATTTTGATCACTTCAGCGCTGACGCCCTGAATATCATAATGTTCTACTGGTATCATCCTGCAGAATATTGGGATTTTCTTGATTTCAGTCAGAGAATCAATAATGCCATTCTCAAGGCATTTGAACAGGAGGGCATAATGCTTGCCCTGCCTGCCTCAAAATCATTTGTTGGCGGAGCTGACGGGGAACCGCCCCTGAGGATGGTTTCTCTCAGTGCCAATGACATGGAATATAAAGATGAAGCCGCAAATTGATCCTGACAGTGTGATACTATGCCCTGACTGCGACCTGATGCTGGAAAAGGTGTCTGTGGAATATGGTAACAGGCTTGAATGTCCGAGGTGTTCCTGCGTATTGATATCGCCAAGGGAAAATTCAGTGGAAAAGACCATGGCCCTTGTGATTGCAGGTCTTTTAATGTATCTGCCTGCCAATTTTCTTCCGCTTCTTACCTTTGACGCAGCAGGACTCAAGAGTTCAGGAAGTATATGGGACAGTTGGCTGGCACTAGCTGAAAGCGGGTTCATGTTTACCGGCATCATGGTGCTTCTCACCAGCATTATCATTCCCCTGGTCAAGCTGCTGATGCTTCTGTGTGTTACAGTGCGTATTCGGACAGGCCGGGCCTTCCGTGATACCGCGGTGATGTTCCGCTGGTATCATCATCTTGATGAGTGGGGCATGCTTGAGGTGTACATGATAGGTATTCTTGTTACCATAATTAAGATGCTGCACATGGCCCATGTGGAATATGATACAGGTTTTTTCTGTTTCATAGGGCTTCTTGCTGCAACGCTCTGTTCTTCTGCTGCCATGGACAGAAATCTTTTCTGGAGAGAGATAGACAGGCAGTCGTGTATCCAGGAACAAGGTGAGGAGTGTTCCAGGGGTGACAGAGACGGTAATGAGCACATGGTGGAAGGTGGCAGTGCCTTATGACCGAAGATTTCATGCAGGTTGAAAATATCAAGGGTGACAATACAGTGGTCACGGGAAAAGAGGCAGGTTTCATGCTGTGCCATGACTGCCATAAGGTAATTCCGGTTCCTGAAGGCATGGAGCATGACGAACATCCGGAGGCAGTATGCCCGAGGTGCAACGCAGCCGTGCATATGCGTTCTCCAGACAGCCTGTCCTATACATGGGCCCTGGTTCTTACCGCGTTTATCCTGTGTTTCCCTGCCAATATACTTCCCATAATGTCTGTTGATTATCTGGGCCAGGTGGAAGCCTCCACCATAATGGACGGCATAATTTATTTTTTCAAGGAAGGCTCTTATGGAATAGGCATTGTGATTCTGACTGCCAGTGTGCTTGTTCCGCTGTTCAAAATCATAGGGATTATCCTGATACTGCTTTCAATACAGTTCAAATGGAAGAGCTGGCTGCGGCACAAGACCATAATGTTCCGGTTCATTGAATTTATAGGCCGGTGGTCCATGCTGGATATATTTGTGATAGCTCTGCTAAGTGTGCTGGTGAATTTTGGCTTTTTCTCAACTATTCATGCTGCGCCGGCAGCTACTTATTTCTGCGGTGTGGTGATAACCACCATGCTTGCTGCAATAAAGTTTGATACAAGATTTATCTGGGACGCATGAGGGCTGTGGCGTGCATTACGGCCACTGAATAAGGAAAACGATATTAACGTATGGAAAAGAATATGGCAAAACCAATAGTTAAAAAGAGAAGGGGTATTTCTCCCATATGGATACTGCCTCTTGTTGCACTGTGCATAGGAGGGTGGCTGCTCTACAGAGGTATAACTGAACGCAGCATAGACATCGTAGTGCATTTTCACAGCGCCGATGGTGTGACTGCCGGTAAGACCAAGGTAATGTACAAGGGGCTTCCAGTTGGCATTGTCAAGAAGGTTACAGTTGACAGAGGGCTGGATACAGTCTCCATGCTTATAGCCATCAGCCCGGAGGCAAAGCAGGGACTGGTAAAGGACCTGAAGTTCTGGATTGTACGGCCGGAGATAAAGGTAGGAAAGATAAGCGGCCTTAATACCCTGCTGTCCGGTTCATATATTGCAGTGCAGCCAGGCACTTCTCATGAACCATGTTATGAGTTTATGGGCCTTGATGAGGCGCCTCCGGTGCCTGAAACAGCGCCCGGCCTTCATGTAAAGCTCAGGAGTGATGCCCTACGTTCCATACAGAAGGGTTCTCCTGTGTACTACCGGAATATTCAGGTGGGTTCGGTCCAGGATTATTCTCTTGATGATGGCAAGGGCATTATCATAGAGGCCTACATTGAGCCCGCATTTTCCAGGATGGTGAAACCCGGCACACGGTTCTGGAACGCCAGCGGCATAACCCTTTCAGGGGGGTTGAGTGGCATAAAATTTCATATGGAGTCTTTGAGTACGCTTATCAGCGGCGGAATAAGTTTTGGTACGCCCGAGAACTTCAAGGAACAGCAGCCTGTGAGCAATGGCCACGTTTTTAAACTTTACAAGGGGTTTGATGAGGCTGAATATGGAATAGATGTGATCCTGAGGCTTGAGTCTGGTGAGGGCATGGTTGAGGGGATAACAAAGGTCATCTTTAGAGGCATAGAGGTTGGCCGCATAAAAAAGATATCCCTGAACAATAAAAACACCAAGTACAGGGTTACAGCTCATCTTTATCTGGATCCAATGTCCGAGTCAGTGTTGAAAAAGGGCACCAGGTTCTGGATAATCCGCCCCAAGCTTTCCGTGGGTGAGGTCCAGAACCTTGATACCCTTGTTACAGGCCCATATATAACATTCATGCCAGGAAATGGTGAACCGTGTCGTGAATTTAGCGTGCAGGGGAGCGCTTCAAAGCCTGTTTTCAAATCGGGAACCTGGTACCGGCTGGCTGCGGATGACCTGAGGTCCATTGCTCCCGGCACGCCTGTGCTTTTCAAGCATATTCAGGTTGGCGAGGTGGCACGATACAAGCTTAACCCTGACAACAGCGTGGATCTTATATTCATGATTTATGAAGATTACAAACATCTTCTTAATTCAAAATGCGTATTCTGGAACTACAGCGGCCTTAGAATGAACCTTACTCCAACTGCATTCAGCCTTGACGCTGACTCTCTGCAGTCCATAATTTCAGGCGGCATAGTGTTTGATTATCCCCGTAAATATTATGGCAAGAAAATGAAACCAGTGGATCCAGGGCACAGGTTCAAACTTTATGACAGCTATGCCAAGGCAGTGGAACATTCGCAGGGCCTGAAGCCCAAGGGGCTGCTGCTATCACTTGAAACCAAGGATCCTATTTACCTGTCAATTGGCAGCCCGGTGTATTACAAGCGTGTTCATGTGGGAGAAATTACAGGTATTGTTCTGGACAGCAAAAAAGACAAAATTTTAATTAAAGTATTTATAGAGGAGAAATATTGTCACCTTGTGCGAACTACCACGCGTTTTTTCAATCTTGGTGGAATGAGCATTAAAGGGAGCATAAAGAAGGGTATGGTCCTTAAAACCCCACCAGTTGCCTCTGTGCTTATTGGAGGGATATCCTTTGTGAATCCTGAGCCAGGTAAAAATGTCAGGGACAATCATGTGTTCACGCTCTACAGTGATTACGATCAGGCAGTCCAGAAGGATTATGCAAAATTAACTATTCATATTCCGTGTGCCGATACCATAGATATAAACACGGAGATTCGTTACCATGGCATGAATATAGGTTACGTCAAAAGCGTAGCGTTTGATCATGACATGAGGTCCGTCACTGCAAAGTGCCTGGTAAAACCCGAGGCAGCACATCTGTTAAGGCA
>WFRQ01000366.1 GCA_015486425.1 Deltaproteobacteria bacterium
TCATGTCCTTCCCTTTCATCTTTTGCAGAAAAATTTTACAAATCCTGCTGTGTGCTGGTGCCCAAACTCCAGTTTGGGTACCCAATTGACAGAAGCTCCTGCTTCACTCCTTTTAATACCGGCTGTGCGGAATTACCTGCCCTTGTCTGGAAGCTGGAGCTTCCGGGTATGCGTTCCCAAACTGGAGTTTGGGAACGAGCAAAACCTGCCGGAATGACGGAGTTGCAGGCAATTCAGATCGTCATCCCCGAATATAGTTGTCAGGGTTCCAAGCCTTTTACCTTTTACCAGCACTTATTGAGAAGTTTCATCTTTTGCAGAAAAATTTTACAAATCCTGCTGTTTTCCGATATAAGAGTTACAGTCCCTTGAATTTTCATGTTGCGCAGCCCAGCCTGTGCAACGGCCATATCGTGAAAAGTACAAGCGTAAGCTCAATGTGTTTTCACGGTAACCGCCATTCCCGGGACGAGCACAACGAACTAATGAAAATACGCTCTTGATGCATGTAGCATTGTATGAGTACAAGGGAAGCAGGAGCTTTCGGTTCACAGTTCCCAAACTGGAGTTTGGGAACCAGCAAATTAGAGCTTTTTTTACTTTGAGCCTTGAGCTTTCAGCTTTGAGCCTTGAGCTTAGAGCTTTGAGCTATTTTCGAATAAAAATTAAACCCTGCATTATCCGGAGGTGTCCCAAATGATTCCGTATGCCGTACTGGTATTTTTGACAGTTGCCTTTCTTGCCGCTTCAATTCGTGTACTCAATGAGTACCAGCGTGGGGTAATATTCCGGCTGGGCCGGGTAATTGCCGCAAAGGGGCCGGGGCTTATCATACTCCTTCCTGTAATAGATAAGATGAGAAAGGTTGATCTGCGTACAATTACCCTTGATGTGCCTCCGCAGGACATAATCACCAGGGACAACGTATCGGTAAAAGTAAGCGCTGTTGTCTATTTCAGGGTGCTCGAACCTGTAAAGGCGGTAATAGAGGTGGAAAATTTCCTGTTTGCCACATCCCAGCTTGCGCAGACCACGCTCAGAAGCGTGTGCGGACAGGCAGAGCTTGATGAGCTGCTGTCAGAAAGAGAAAAGCTCAACGCCCGCATACAGACAATCCTTGATATGGACACGGAACCCTGGGGAGTAAAGGTGAGCAAGGTAGAGGTAAAGGAAATAGACCTTCCTGATGAGATGAAAAGAGCAATGGCCAAGCAGGCTGAGGCAGAGAGGGAGAGACGTTCCAAGATTATCAATGCAGAGGGCGAGTACCAGGCTGCTACAAAACTTGCTGAGGCAGCGGAAATCATAGACAGGGCCCCTGCGGCACTGCAGCTCCGTTATCTCCAGACTCTCAGGGAGGTTGCTGCTGAAAACAACTCCACCACACTGTTTCCCATTCCCATTGATCTGTTTAAACCGTTTATAAATGCCATTCAGCAGACGGGCAGGGATAATCCCGGGCAAAAAGCAGAATAATGGCAGCAAAATTCCGCAAACTTCTTGCCATTGACTGGCGGAGTGACGAATTCCCCACGCTGCCAGGCGTTGCCAGAAAGGTCCTGGCCCTGCAGGGCACCGACGACGTATCAGCCGCTGATCTTGAGGAAATAATAGGTCAGGACCCGGCCCTTACCATGAAGATCATGAAGGTGGTGAATTCAGGGTATTACAACCTCAGCAGGGAGATTACCTCTGTGCGGCACGCCATTGCCCTGCTTGGCATAAAACCGGTAATTGACCTGGCCCTCGGGGCCATAATGGCCCGGCGATTTATGACTGTGCCCAAACAGATGGAGCCCTATGCCAAACGTCTTTACAGGCACTGCATAACCACTGCCATTTTTGCAAGGGACATGGAGTTTGACCTTGAAGAGCCTGATCCCTATACGCTCGGCCTGTTGCACGATATAGGCTGGCTGCCCCTCATGTCCCAGGCCCCCGATGTGTTCATGTCCATGTTCGGAGATAACAGCCTTGAACGGGACGAGCTTGAAGGGGCGTGGGGCACGGATCACCAGTTGTGGGGAGCAAAGCTGGCTGAGATATGGGAGCTTCCAGAGGCGTTCATGCTTGCGGCATACAGACACCACAATCCCCTGCTTGAAACAGCCCCACCCCTGTATCTTCTACTTATCACCATAGCACATCACCTTGCGGATTCTGCCGGTCAGTCCCTGTTCCTCAGTGATGTTGAGCCGCTTGCGCCTGAGATTACAGAGCGTGCAGGCATAGACCAGGAAACCTTTTTCCAGATGGAATCCGCAGCAGTGAATGAAAGTGAAAATATTGCCACGCTGTGCAGCATTATGCTTTCATGACAGCAGATATCCTCCAGACAGGGGCTTCTGAATGCAAAAAATAAACATTCCTCCTTCCCTCCCATGGATAGCACCCTTTGTATCCTTTCTGCTCTGCATAAAAGTCGTTGTTTCCGCGCCTGAGCAGTATTACCCGTGGCTTTATACGTTATGCGTAATTATAACATCGGCCTTTACTGTTTATCTGCTTGTAATATCAAAGGCAGTGCGGCCTCACCTCAGGATAGCGCCGGGAGTGCTGTTCGGACTGGTGGGGATTGCCCTGTGGATATATCTGTGCGGACTGGACTTGGAAAGCCATGTTGCCGGAATGCTCCCGGAATGGCTTAAGCCTGAGGCACGGGCAGCGTTTAATCCCTTTGAGCAGATATCAGACCCTGTGGCACTGTGGACGTTCATAGGCATCAGGGTTGCAGGCATGGCCGTGGTTGTGCCAGTAGTTGAGGAGTTGTTCTGGAGGGGGTGGCTCATGCGGTGGATCATATCCCATGACTGGCAGAAGGTGCCAATTGGCAAGTTTACACCAGCATCCTTCCTGTGGGTAACAGGCCTCTTTACCCTGGCCCACCCTGAATGGCTTGCCGCAGCCGTATGGTGCGCACTTATCAACCTGCTTCTCTACTGGAAAAAGGACCTGTGGAACTGCATTGTGGCCCACTCGGTGAGTAATTTCTGCCTTGCTGTATATGTTATGAAGTTTAACGCATGGAATCTCTGGTAAATGAGTTACATCGATTATAACTTTCCAAGGGAGCATTTCCCGTTTGTCCCAATATCATAACGTGCTGCGGCTATGTAACTTTTTTTGCTCGTTCCCAAACTCCAGTTTGGGAACGCATACCCGGAAGCTCCAGCTTCCAGACAAGGGTAGGTAATACCGCACAGCCGGTATTAAAAGGAATGAAGCAGGAGCTTCAGACCCATAGGTACCCAAACGGGAGTTTGGGCACCAGCACAACTGTTATGAGGTGTCGCAAAGGTTATATGCAGGTTTTCTCGCAGAACAAGCCTCAAAAAGCCACACAGCCTCCAAAATAACTGAAAAAGGCGAGACAAACAGGGAATGCTCCCGTTTCTCAGGATGCCGAGCCGTTTTCCTGCCCGAGAAAGATAATACCCTTGTACATGTAATGCAGCCCTGATGCCAGTGTAAACAGGCCTGCGGCCCAGAAGGCAGGCACAAGGAGCTTGCCGTCCCAGCCTGCGGCAAGATGCACCAGAA
>WFRQ01000367.1 GCA_015486425.1 Deltaproteobacteria bacterium
AGCCCGAACTTCTTTATCATCCATCCACTCTTCAAAACTGAGGATTTTTACTGTGGGGACACCCGCTTCGCAGAGTTCTTTTTCCCACTCAATGGCTGTTTTTGTGACCATTACTTCAGATATATGATCTGCCAGCCAGACATTATTTTTTACGCCCATGGAACCGGCATCGGCAAGATTACGTCCCTTGTACCGGATGTTTTCCGGATCATAGGGATCAACGTCCACCATGCCGGCCGCCAGGGCCTCATCCCAGAGACCAAGAGCTGTCAGAAATCTGTGAGCAATCCTGCGATTAACCCCGGCAATGCCCATGGCAAAACGGTTGTCGGAGGTTTTATAGGGTGCATCCAGGGGAATCAGCCGCTGCTCCAGCCAGAGTTGTCTGGCCGGATTAACCGCCGCTTCCTGCAAGAGCTTTTTGACGACTTCCTTGTTGACTCCCTCTGGAAGCCCGGTGAGATCAGCCGGTTTAAGATGTTCCGGCTCACCTTCAGTAATCAGCGCCAAGGCGCCAATGGCAGACAAACCGCCGGCAATTCGTGAACTGGTGACTTCCCGACCCTTGCCGCAGCGCGTCCTGTCCACCAGGGCGGCAGCGGTTGCTATGGCGCCGTTGACACCGGCATAGACAGAACAGAGCGGCAGCGGGGTGTAGATTACCGGACGACCGACAAATTTGCCTACTGTGGCCATGTTGGTGAAAAAACCAACCAGGGCGTTGAGCAAATCTTCACTGCAATCGGCCTCCAGGTCACCATATATTTCATCCCCAGGCAGGGCTGCCGTGATACGCAGGATAATCTGCTCCGACCGCCGATCCATCTCTGCAGCACCATCAACAATGATAATATCAGCCGTTGAAGTATCCTGAAGACTGCCTGGAGGAAGACCAATCTTATTTCGATCAAAATATTCGTCATGTTCATCCGGCGTATAATCAGCAGGACGCTCAACAAAGACCTCGGCTCCCTGATCCGCAAAGAGAAGCCCTGCTAAACGCCCGGCAATGGTATTGCTTAACTCCAGAATACGAATGCCATTATATGGTAATGTGCTCATTTTATTCTCCTATTTGGTATCTGCTCACAGGGTACCGCATCTGCTGCGTTGTCGGGGACTCGAAGTACAGGAAGTACGACTTCGCCCCCTCCGCCTTGCATCTGCAGCGCCCTCTGAGCAGATACGTTGCGTGAAAAACGGCTCTCCGTCATTATTCCTCTTGGAGGAGGGTGAGTAGTTACCCTATTTGTTGGTATTATTACAAAAAGCAGCAAAGGCTTCAGGTGTATTGGCAAAACCATACTTTTGGGCCAATTCCCAGGGACGTTCACAGCTCTGTGTCTTTTCGCACCAGGCATAGCCGGCAGGACCGATACAGCCATGGGCATCACGATTGCCGCCTATGGTTTTTCCCGGGTTGAGTTTTATATTGCCCTTGTAAACAACCCCGACAACAGGAATATCCTTGAGTTTTTCCGGGGCGATCTTAAAAGGATTTTGTTCCAGCAGGGTAAAGGTTGCCTCTTTGCCGACTTTTATGGAGCCGATGGTATCTTCCATCTCAAAAGTCCGGGCTGCGGTGATGGTTATGCCCTTCATGGCATTGTAAACCGATATTTTCTCATCAGGATTCATCACTTTGCCACTGGCAACGATACGATTTGCCGCGACCCAGGCAAGCAGAAGCGGATCAGCCGGGGCCATGGCAAAGTCGGAGTGCAGGGAGACCGGCACGCCGCGTTTGGTGAACTCTTTTAAGGCTACCATATTGGCCGCTCTTTCCGGCCCGAGGCCGGTTTCGCTGTATTTGTCGGCCAGGGCCCAGAGGTAATAGGGGTTTGCCGATATTTCCACGCCGAGGTCTGCGGCCCGCTGGGCCTGGGCCGCATCGAAAAGACCAACGTGATGAAATGTTGTCCGATGATTTTCCCGGGGATTGCGTTTCATGGCCGCTTCCACAAAGTCCAGATACTTTTCAAAGGCCAGATCACCGGTGATATGGATATGAATCTTGTAGCCCTATAGCTATTTTACATCGACTATGCCCACGTTATATCGCGATTGGAATTTGACCTGAACGACGTTTCGGGGAATTGTGGCCAGGTATAGTCCGGTCGCGGCATAAGTATTTTTTGAACCTTCCCGTATATGATATTTAATCAGTAATCTGTCGTCCTTGAGCTCACAGTAAATGAGATCAATCTTCCGGGAAATATTCGCAGGTTTTGTAATAATGGCGATGACCGAATTTTCAGCAAAATTTACCTTATCAACCTGGTTGTTCATGGTTTTGGCAATTCCGAAATATTTGTCAAAATCTTTCTGATTAGTGACTACAATATGCTTGAAATCATAGTTATCATCAAACTTGACAGTATTTTTCGCAAAATATCCGTTCAATTTCTCAACTATCTGTTTCCTATCAATGGTTTCGCCCTCTTTAACTGGTTCGAGGCTTGTGGTTTCAGCGATTACATCAACACAACTACACAACAGCGCCAGCACTACCGTAAACAGTAAAAATTTATTTCCCATTTCTTCCACCCTTTATTTTATTGAAATATTGTATCTACTCACGGTACCCCATCTGCTGCGTTGTCGGAGACTCGAAGTACAGGGAGTACATCTTCGCCTCCTCCGCCTTGCATCTGCAGCACACTGTGAGCAGATACTTATGAAGGAAAAATGGTTGTGGAAAAAAAGCGACTTTCCGTGAGGGAGGGATGAGTAGTTACCAGTAATATTAAATAAATCTGATATTAATTGTACGATTTTAATAACGCTATCACAGTTAAGAGATAGAGTCAAACTAATTTCAAGGTAAACTTATATTCTTTTAGGGAAAAACACTTACTTTCCTTTTAACAAAACGAATTCCAGACACATTTAACCTTAGGGGCTGTCCAAAAATAACTTACCGATTTCGCATCTCATCTTCAGGCCATCCTGACCTGAATCTGAGCGCGCTATCATCCAACTCATTTTTGGACTGCCCCTTAACAAAAAAGTAAACTTGCAGGAATATCATGGAAGTATGAAACGTTTTGCCAAATATCCTTTGCAGGAAAACATCCAGAAGTTTAATGCAGGTTCACTCAAAATGATAACGAGTACCATACTCCCTGAATCGTACATGCTGGAATTCATGCACAGTGCGCACGGTCCCATCCATTTCTCTCTTTTCAACGGCCCTGCGTTCTGTAGTGGAATAGACCGGAATCAGGCCGCGTTTCATTGCGTATTCCACCACCAGGAAAGTTGCGCCAAACTCACCCTGTACAAGCAGGTAGTCGTTTTCTGCACCTTTTGAGTCTATCCATTCGAATACGGGGGAAAGCACAGGCTTGAGGTCCAAAACCTCAGGAGGGATGGACTGCCAGAGCAGGCTGACCTTAACAGGGGGGAAGACAAATTCCCTGACTCCAAGCAGGTCAGTTGCGTCAAGCCCCTGGTCTTCAGTAAGCCTGTGATTAAAGAGAATAAGAATTTTTGCCATGGGAACAACCTCCATTCACACCGCCCTGAATTTCTCAGTGTGGGGCTTTTCTCCCGGACCTGTCCACTCCACTGCCTTCAGGCAGTTTTTGCACAGGAGATAATACCTCACGCTGTCCTGTTCGTGATCTATCAGCGCCTCAAAACGTTCCTGCAGTTTCAGGAACTGCCTTTCAGTAAGGGACGGGCATTCAAAAACGGATTTCTGCACCCTGTAACCAACGCCTTTCAGGGCTTTTACAACCCTGTACCGAATACGGTCATCACTTATGTCAAAACAGATAACCATGAACATGGTCCGCACCTATTTTGCCGTTCAAAAACAAATTCCCTGTTGACTGCCATCTCACGCAGGGTGCGCAATGCGCACCCTACTTCATATCAGTATATGGGATCAGTATATGGGCCGCTCATCCGGGACCGATATATAATTCAACCGTAACTTCTCCACCCTCAAGGATGAATTCCCATATTGACACGTATCGGCTCAGGGGATGCCGCAGATGGAAGACGGAGGGGGTGAAGGCGTACTTCCAGCACTTCGTCCCCCGACGATGCAGTAAATGCAGTACCCTGTGAGTAGATACCATGGGTCCAAGTCATTTTTGCACTGGTACAACCTCTATTTCATTTATGCGGGTTGACTTTGTTATGTATCATCTATACGCTCAATGTATTGACGTTATTGCCAACGTGTTATTGTCATCATTTCACCTATTCCACATGATCGACTGCAAAACGATAAAATTTATCAGCCATGCTATACAACGCATGTTTGAACGTGACATCCGTCAGCCTGAAGTTTTGAATATCTTGTCTTCAGGCGAAATTATCAATCAGTACCCTGATGATAAACCATTCCCAAGTTATCTTGTTTTAGGGCATGGAAGGCTTTCCCCAATCCATGTTGTCATTGCTATTGACCAGGAAAGCTCCTTGTGCATAGTTGTAACGGTGTATATTCCATCCGATAAATTGTGGGAAGCAGACTTCCGCAGAAGGAAAGAACTATGAAGTGTATATTTTGTAAGCATGGAAACACTCACCCTGGTCAGGTAACGGTCACTCTTAACAGACATGAATCAACTTTTATTTTTAAAAATGTACCTGCCGATGTCTGTGAAAACTGCGGCGAATTTTTTCTTGATGAAGATGTTACCAACGAATTGCTCCGAAGAGTGCAAAAAGCAATAGACAACGGAGCTGAAGTTGACATACTGCGTTATGCAGCATGAAATTATAACAATATCACCATTTTCCCCCACTTTTGATCTGTCTGTTTATGGGCTGTCCAAAAACAACTTAGATGCACAGGTTATTTTTGGACAGCCCCTTAATATGGCATGAGGAAGGGCCGATATATTTCGGCGTCTGCCTCAAGAGAACGTGCAAACACCCTTGCCTGTCCGTACATTATCATCCTCAGCGTGGTAGTTTCTTCCTGCGCAGGGTAAAAGACCCTGTGCTCCATCTGCTTTTCAAAGGCGCTGATCAAGGCCCTGCATACATCTGGCTTCATCTCAACGGGACGCTGCCCGGACCTCACTGCCTTCCTGTAAACAAAATCATTGGGCTCTATTACCTTTCTGTTTATGAGCGAAAGTACCATTCTTTCGCCCCACGCACGCCACTCTTCCACAAGGTCGCACGCAAGCGAAGGTCTTCCCCTGCCGGGTTCATGGAGCGCGCCAAGATACGGGTCAAGACCTGCAAGTTTGATGGCATTCTGCACCTCGTTTGTAAGAAGCGTATAGACAAATGAGAGCAGTGCATTTACAGGGTCAAGGGGAGGACGCCTGTTTCTGCCCCTGAACTCAAATCTGTCGGTTGTAATGAGCATTCCAAATACTCCGTACAGGAGCCTTGCTCCGTAGCCCTCGATTCCGCGGATTTTTTCAATGTCCTGTTCTGACTCAAGCTGCTTTGCCAGGGCCTTTACCTGAAGCGCCACGGATGCCAGCTCCGGAAGCTCACGCTGAGTCGCCCTTCGCCTCAAAAAACGGATATGATTTTCCAGCTTGGCTGCAACTACTGCCCTGGCAGTTGCGGTCTTAAAATCGGCATCTGCGAGACGGACATACTGTTTCTGCCTGAGCTCAACATGCCCTGTATCGTCAAGAAGCAGCCGCGCCCTGAACCTGCCGGACGGCGTCATGAACACGGTGTCAACCTGGTTCCTGATAAGGAAATCAAGCACCGCCCCGGTCAGGGAGTTCCATCCTGCAATGACAAGGCGTTTCAGGTTTGATGCAGGAATTGTCTGGATCACCTTTCTGCCCTTCATTATCTTGAGGCTCTCGCCATCTTTCCTGAGGTAGCACCCCTGCTCAACAACATATAATGAATCCATGTGGGTATCCTTGTGTTATCCGTCTCTGTTGACCTGTTTCTCAAAAAACCTTGCGACCTGATACAACATCCAGTTTGCCTTGACATTGGAGAAGCTGATATATACTTTTGAAATGTCGGGATTGCTTTCGGTATCAGGGACTGCCATGAATTATGAAATTGTCTTTAAACCAAGATCTTTGAAAGACTGCAAAAACATTCCCAAAGCACATCTTGCCAAAATTTTTGAACATATTGAAAAACTGTCCAACGACTTAACTGGCGATGTAAGGCGACTTACCAATTTCACTCCTGAATATCGCCTACGTATAGGTGATGACAGGGTACTGTTTCAAATAGAGCAGAATGTTCTCACAATTTACCGCATTCGCCATCGTAGGGATGTATAACGATAGAGGATAGAAAAATGATTTCCCCTAATGTCCATGTGCTCGAAAAAAACGGCAAAAAAGAATTCATAATCCTTCCCTACGAAGATTATCTTACAATCCAGGAAGAACTTGCGTGTTATGAAGACCTCAGGCTGTTACGGGAGACAAAAGAACAGGAGAATGACATGCCTTCGGTCTCATTAGCTGAGGCAAAAAAGATGCTCAACATCGAATAATCACCTTCTTCCTGCAAGCGTTTTATCACAAATACCTTTCCACCATCCTGAGCGCTGTCCTCAGATTCTCAATCGCCCCTTCAAGGTTAACCACCCTCTCGGAAACAGGCATGTCCGCATGTTCACTTTCGTTATATTCCGGCAGGTGCCGCAAAGGATGCGGATAGCCCTGGCCCTCAAACTGACACGGCATGTCAGAGCTTGTGTTTTCCAGCAAATTGTGAATCCTCTTACAGCCAAGGGGCGTGCCCCTTACCCTGGATATCTTGTAGTCAAGAAGCGGGCTGTTATACTCAGGAAGTCTTGAAAACAGATGGTGAAGCAGCAGGCGCCCCCGCGGCAGGTGCGACAGGGTAGAGAGCAGCACCTTCTCCTCCTTTACACTGAGAGTACGTGATGACTTGATGGATGCAAAAAGCTGTCCAAGCATTGGGCACTTGACCTCAAGGGCTGCAAGCTCCGGGTATTCCGCAGCCCATTCCGCATGTCTCGGATGCACCACTACCTCAGCGCCTGTTTGATGTACTGCAAGCCCTGTCACTGCCTGCGGGTCAGAAGGCCTGAAATTTGTCAAAAACTCCAGTTGCGCCTGGGTTTCCCTGCTCCCGGTTCCAAGCAGCCATGACGGCTTTCCTGTTACCCTGTGAATGCCAAGGGGCAGCTTTACCAGGTTACCCAGCCCCTTTCCTGTGAGCCTGTCCTGCTTGGGGAACACCTCAAGCGAGAAACACTTCACATCCCCCCTGACCTGCGCAACCATGGACTGAAGGGCTGCACGCATCTCACCTGCAGGCACAGGCGCTGAAACAGGAAACCAGAAGTGATACCCCTTGCCTCCGCTTACCTCTGCAATAAACCGCAGCCCGTGTTCGGAAGCCATGTCTGCGATACGCTTCAGGACATACTCTGCCTCTCTGCGTATGGCGCTGCGATTTTTGCGCATCTGATCAGGCTGGCGAAACGGCCCTGCCAGATCAATGTCTATGACGCCTGTCCTTACAGTGGAATCCTCTTCGAGAAGATAGATACCATATGTCTTCCTGCCTGAAAGATGCTCCTTTATGTCATTTGCTGTCATGGGGCGTCTTACAGGGACATATCCCTGCCTCTGCTGCTCACGGTCTGCCCACTGTCTTGCAAAAGTATCGTGCCTGCCGGAAAAAATGTTCATATACGCCGAGATGGCATGTTCCTGCCTGCGCAGGTCTGCAAACGGTTCTGTTACATCCGCGGCATCATGCTGGCTGGCATCATTTCCTGTAGGGCCACGCTGCCCATTTCCAGTGCCTGAGCCAACCCACTCCCTGAGCTTCTCTTCAGGTACCTGCTCCGCGGCCCTGGCCCTGAGCCTGAGCATATCTTCACGCCTTCCAAGCAGCATAAGAGTTTCAAGGTACTCCCTCCAGCCTGCCTCAAATGCAGGATGTTCAGAAACCAGCCACTCCATGATTTGAATGGAAATTTCGTGAAGCCCGTGCTGCTGAAGGATGCGCACGCATCGCAGGGCATCCTCAGGTGCAAGGTTCTTCCAGAACGCAGGATTATTGCCTGCCTTTTCCACAAAGGCACGGCCTTCCTGATCAAATGGAGCGGATTCCATTCGACTGAGAAGCAGTGACCAGTCGCTTTCACCTCTCTTGCCTGCTGGTGTTATATTGATTTCAGTGACACTGTTCATATTCCAGTCTCTTGCCTCCTCAGGAGATAAGCAAAACGGCACCTCCGTGTTATGCCGTACAAAATTTCCCAACAAATAATGGTATCAATTTGGGTACCCTGCTGACAGAAGCTCCTGCTTCGTATCTGCTCAGTGGGGTACCGCATCTGCTGCATTGTCGGGGGCTCGAAGTACGGGAAGTACGACTTCGCCCCCTCCGCCTTGCATCTGCAGCACCCTCTGAGCAGATACGTTTCAAGAAAAAAATGTTGTGTGAAAGGCAACTTTCCGGTTATACGTTCCCAAACTTGAGTTTAGGAACCAGCGGATCATACATTCACGAACAGGCTTCAGGTCACAAGCGATATTGCAGGACGTTCCTCACCATCCGCCCTCTGCTGCTCCTGCCTTGCAGCCCTTCTAACAATGGAGATAAGCCTTCCCATGTTGGGATAGCGAAAACGCCTTGCCCACAGATCTTCCAGGACCTCAAGAGCCTCAATATTCCTTGACATGCCGTGCAGAGCGGCTGCCTTCCAGAAAAGCGCCTCATTTGAGGCATTGCCAAAGGTCTGTTCGCAGAAATCTGCTGCCTCTGATGCCTGGCGCATCGCCTCCTCCATGCGTCCCTGCGAATAATAAATGCGGGCAGCCCTGATACGTGCAATATGTGCTGTTCGCCTGTCCCGCTGAGCAGTCTTTTCCATAAGCGCAAGCGCTTCATCACTTCGTCCGGCAGCCACAAGCACATCTGAATGTGTCCACTGCACGTATGGCCTGCGTCTCCTGTGGGGAATCTTCTCAATGCAGGCAAGCGCCCTGTCTGTGTTATCAGTCATCAAACAGCACCGGGCTGCAAGCTCATGCACATACTCTACTGCCTCACCCTTTGATGCCATGAAGGCAGCAGTATCAAGGTGATCAAGGGCCTCAACCGGACGGCCAAGGGCATGAAGCACCTTTGCAAGGGCAAAATGCTTGAACACCGCAGATACATGATTCCTGTCACGGTCTTCGTCCATGAGCCGCTCAATAACCTCAAGACTCCTTGCAGGCATGCCCAGCTTGAGCAGCGAAGATGCCATGTGATACAGGGCGCGCACAAACTTCGGACGCTGCTGATGCCGCTCCCTCTTCTCCTTATCAGAGAGCCTGTCCCAGTTTGCCACTGCCCTGTCAAACAGTGGAATGGCCTTCCTGTGTCTCTCCTCAATCTCCTTGAAGAGCATGGCCTCACGGTAGAAAAATGTCACAGAGTCTGGTCTCAGCTCCTGTGCCCTGGAAAAGTGCCGATGAGCCAGCTCAATCATCTCACGCTTTCTTGCAGGGGTCAGAAGCTGTCGCTTTGTGCGTGCGGTATAGAGCAGGTCAAGGGCAGTGTAGGCAAGTGTGTAGTGAGCCATTACATTATCAGGTTCTCTCTTTACAAGCGGAGTAATGCACCTCAGAGCATCCTGGTGCCGACCGGCGCGTCCGAGAGAAAAAGCCACCTCCTGCCTGATTCTGCCATCCATACCGGCAGCGCAGAGTTCCGGCGCCTTTTCTTCAAGGGGATAGAACAGTGTATTGATATCATCCCACCTGTTTTCTGCCTGAAGCTCGGAAATTTCCGCAAGCACGCGCTGGCACTCCTTTTCAGCCCGTCTGCTCATCCAGGGAGATGATGCAAGG
>WFRQ01000368.1 GCA_015486425.1 Deltaproteobacteria bacterium
TGCCTTAAAAAGTTAATTATTTCCTGCTGGTCCATTTGAACATTGCCGCAGGATCAGGCATGAAGGGCTGAGACGTAAGACAGTGGACATTATTCAGCCAAGCCGTTTTTGACCGCATATCTAACCAGTTCGAGCTTATTACGGAGATTCAGTTTTTCCTGAATTCGTGTGAGATAAGTGCTTACAGTCTTTACGCTTAGTAAAAGTTCAGCAGCTATGTCCCTGTTCTTTTTCCCCTGGGCCAGCATGCGGAGTACCTGGTACTCCCTGTCAGACAGGCATGTATGGCTGCGCATACTGCTCTGCGCATCAACATGACAGGCAAGCAGCTTCCCCACTTCCCTGCTTATATATTTTTCCCCTGTGGCCACAGTCCGTATGGCTGTACACAGTTCCTCCGGAAGGCTCTCCTTGGTGAGATATCCTGCGGCCCCTGCCTTGAGCATTCGCACAGCATACTGATCTGCTGAAAACATGGTAAGGATAAGCGCCTTAATGTCGGGCCGTGTTTTGCTGATCTCCTTCAGCACAGACAGGCCGTCCTTTTCAGGCATGGAAATGTCAAGCACAACCACATCAACGCTGACATCATTAACAGCTTGAAGTGTCTGACTGCCAGTGGCTGCTTCTGCCACTACTTTAATGTCGTCTGTGTCGGCAAGAAGTTGCTTAATGCCTTCCCGAACCAGGTTATGGTCATCAGCAATTACGACTCTGATCATGAAAGCCTGCTCTCAAATTTCCCACATGCAGCATAGTACCTGACCCCCAAAACTGATGATATGTGAGAGATCATAAACAATTGCTAATTCGAGCTCAATTCAGGACATATCATCTTAAAACCTTAACATATCCGATTATGTTTCACAATATCCTCAAAGGCAACAATTAGAAAGACAAATTATGCCTGGCAGGAAATTTGTGAGAAGCATTATTCGTAAGAGAGATAGGGGGCAAATCTTTGCTTGACTCTTGCATGGTTATTTTCTTATTAATCCTATCCCGTTTTAGTGTAGATACGGCTAAGCCGCTTTTTTCATTTCGTAACAATTCTTTTTCTGTGTACATGGTTTTCAGGACATTCAATTTTTCAAGGTTGCCGATCAAGCGGGTGAATGCTTTAATCTGTACTGGCTACATTTCACAGCGCTGTAATTTTTCAGCAAGAGCCTGTTTGATAAACTCATTCAAATTAATGGATTCGTTATATGCAGCAACGGCTGCAGAAAGATGTAATTCGTGTCCTACCCGGACATTAAAAGATCCCTTACACGGCTTTTCCGGATTGAGCCCATCAGCTTTGCAGTCTTCGAGATAACTATCAACAGCATCTTGAAAGGCTTTTTCAAGTTCTTGTGCGGTTGCTCCTTCGTAGGTAATTAAAGGAGAGATAAAAAGCAGTTTGCCATACAGAACATTATCCTCAGGGCTGATTTCTACGGAACCATAGTATCCTTTATATCGCATCGTTCTCATATCATCCTCCAATCTTTCAACTTCTTACGAAGTTCCCTGATAACGTAAATTTTAACCTCATTACATAGATGTGGCTTATGAAGGTTGATTTTCTGATCCGGATTACCGTTATCGAATTTTACCCGTGATCCAGCTCCCTGCTGTTGGCGATAACCCAGACTTTCGAGCATGCTGCTCAATTCATTACATGTGAAATCACTTTTGGCTGTTTTGAATCGGGCAACTAATTTATCTGCTTTTGTCATAAGTTACAGCTCCTCCATGTCTAAAATAATAGCACAGGCTTACATTATTAGCAACTATATATAGTTGCCTTAATGTCGATTATAACCAAGCGGAGGCATGCGGGGCGGCAAAAGTATTGTTTCAAGCCTGAATGCCGAAGGACCGGCAAAGCCGCCAGTCAAAGGAAATGGTTGAGCTAAGAACGAAATTCTGAATATTGTCATAATTTTTTACATTGACACTTGAAAATTACATGATATTTTAAGGTTATACTTATGAAAATATTCAACGTGATGCCATGATTACAAGACGATTAAAATTACCCTCTCCAGGTGAAGAGACATTTTTTCTGTGGGGGCCGCGGCAGACAGGCAAATCAACACTTCTTCGGATATTATATCCCGATGCATTCTGGATTGATCTTCTTAAGGCTGAAGAATTCCGTCTCTATCTTACAAATCCGGAACTGCTTCGGGAACAGCTTCCGCACAGCACTCCTCCACCCTTTGTTGTTATAGACGAGGTCCAGAAGCTTCCTCACCTTCTTGACGAGGTGCACTGGCTGCATGAAAATCGTGGCATTCAATTTGCTTTGTGTGGTTCCAGCGCCCGGAAGGTCAGGCGCGGCCATGCCAATCTTCTGGGCGGAAGAGCTGTTCGATATGAACTTTTTGGTCTTGTATCAGCAGAACTCGGGGAGGATTTTGATCTCGGCAGGCTTTTGAATCATGGATATCTTCCCCGGATTTACCTGGCAGACAGGCCTGCAAGGCTGCTGAACGCCTATGTTGCTGACTACCTCAAGGAGGAGATAGCAGCAGAGGGACTTGTAAGAAAACTGCCGGTATTTTCAGATTTTCTTGCCATGGCTTCCCTGTCAGACACTGAAACAGTTAATTTTTCCACCATAGCAAGAGATTGCGGTGTTTCGAGCCAGACTATAAAGGGATACTTCCAGATACTTGAAGACACCTTGCTTGGCCGGTGGCTGCCCAGCTTCAGGCGACGTCCGAAAAGGAGAGTTGCCGCTGCACCCAAATTTTATTTTTCAGATATCGGGGTAGTAAACTTTCTCTCAAAAAGAGGAACGCTGTATCAGGGAACTCCCATGTTTGGCAAGGCGTTTGAGAATTGGTGCTTTCATGAACTCACAGCCTGGAACTTATACAGCGAGGCCTACGCGGAGTTGTACTACTGGCGTCTTGCATCAGGAACAGAGGTTGATTTCATAGTAAATGATATGAACCTGGCAATTGAGGCAAAGGCAACAGCCAGGATATCATCACGGCACATAAAAGGCCTGAGACAGTTACAGATTGATCATCCGGAAGTAAAACGGCGTATAATAGTCTGCCTGGAAGAGAGGCCGAGGTTGACGGATGATAACATAGAAATTCTGCCAGCCAGGTTATTCGCACGCAAATTATGGAATGGCGAGCTGTTCTAAACTTTGCCCGCATTAAATGCAGTGAATCAAATAAAAGGAGGGAATTATGGTTAATATGCAAAAGCACGTTATGATATTGGGACAAACGGAGAATGGCTCCTGATTCGTATCCATCACTGGTTCAGTTACAGAGGACTTTCACCTCATAGGTTCATGCCCATGACAGGCATACACAAAAAAGGCTGCGGACACAACCCGTGTTCGCAGCCTTTATTCCAGAGTTTTTTAACGATGTCAGTTAAGAGGCTTTCCGAACTTGTCTGCAAGTGCCCTGACACGTAGCGGTGTTATTGCAGCCTCAGGCATGATGCTTGTTGACCAGACATCAATTCCATCCACCACTCCATCTTCATCCATGTCTGACCTTATCACAACCACGCTCACCTCGTCAGAAGAGAACTGGCTGTAAGCATCAAACACAGTGAGCCTGAAGGTGAGGACAAGCTCCTCCTGGTCACCCACAAGCGGCGCAATGAAAGAAGGCGTTGCGGTATCAGCACCAACAAGCGTTACCATACTGGTACCAACCTCCTCCCAGTTCCAGGCAGCAATAACTCCGTCCGGATCATAGGATGCGGTTCCATCCAGGTGTACCTCATATCCTGGCTCTGCCATCTGATCGGTACCTGCAGCAGCAACCGGAGACGCACTTTCTGCAACTGTGAAGTGTGATTCAGCATAGCCTACATTTCCAGCATCATCTGTTGCATTAACCCGAACTGTGTGAGACCCTGCAGAAAGCGGCCCGAGCTGTTCACCGGATTCCACAAATACGGGACTTCCATCAACAAGCACGTCAACTTCACCTTCACTGGCACTGAATTCAAGCACAGGCTGGTTGGTGCTGATGATTGAGCCATTAACAGGCGAGGTTATGGTCACAACAGGTGCGGTCAAGTCCACCTGGATTGCTGTGTGGGCATAACCGAAATGGCCATCTCTTGAGGCAACTGCAGTTACCTGATAGACACCCTCATTGGTCATGCCATCAAGCACACACGACCACGTGGTTTCATCAGGATAGTTTACGGCCCCTGCCGATGCCCCTCCGGATAGCGTGACTGTAACAGACGCATTCTCAAGGCGTCTCCCGTAAATTACCTGGCTGGGAGTATTAACAGGGGTAGCAAAATCTGTGAAATAGACAAGTATGCCCGGATGTGTACCTGACCTCCATTCATCAGCATCGGATATGCCGTCTTCATCTGTGTCAGGGTTAAAGGGGCTTGATCCAAAGGCAAACTCAGTGCCGTCATCAAGGCCGTCATTGTCATCATCCGGATCGCAGACATCGCCAATACCATCTCCGTCCCAGTCACGCTGATCGCTGTTTGCGGCAAGAGGACAGTTATCATTCTGATCACTGATGCCATCCATGTCTGTATCATGCTCAAA
>WFRQ01000369.1 GCA_015486425.1 Deltaproteobacteria bacterium
ATCCAAGCCATTCAAGGAATGTGCATCCTTCCCTGATGGATTCCACACCTTCCCTTACATCTTCATCTTCAATGTGTCCGGCTATGTCAACGTAGAAGAGATAGCGCCAGGGTTCGTCCTTAACCGGGCGTGACTGGATCTTGGTGAGATTTATTCCCTTTTTGGCCAGGGGTTCAAGGAGCCTGAAAAGAGAACCGGGACGGTCCTCCAGACTGAGCAGCAGGGATGTCTTGTCACTGCCTGAAGGGCGCGGACACTTATGGCCAAGTATAAGGAACCGCGTGGTGTTGCCTGCATAATCCTCAATGCGTTTTTCCACCACCTGCAGGTTGTATGTACGTGCTGCAAGCGGGCTTGCCACTGCGGCTACAGCAGGGTCAACAGATGCCCATCGCGCTGCCTGTGCCGTGCTGACCACCTCTTCAGTGGGAACGCCGGGAAAATTTTTCTGCAGCCACACCCTGCACTGAGCAAGTGCATGGGGGTGTGAGAGTATGCGGCGAATCTGATCTGTTCTTCCTGTCTGGCTGATGAGATCGTGGGATATGGGCAGATATATTTCCCCGCACACCTTTATCTTGTGTTCGCACAGGCCGTCCAGGGTAAGGGCTACAGTCCCCTCCACTGAATTCTCAATGGGAACTACTCCATAATCAATACGTTTTCTCTCTACCTCTTCAAATACATCTGTTATGTTCCCCTTGGGAATGAATTCAGGGGCCTGACCAAAAAAATCAGTGGCAGCCATGTGAGTGAAGGTGGTTTCAGGGCCAAGGTATCCGATTCGGGCAGGACGCTGCGCGTTACGGCATGCTGAGATTATTTCCCCAAAGATGACCTTAAGGCCTTCGGGCGGGAACCTGTCCGCATTGTGGGCAAGTATGTGGTCAATAACTTCTTTTTCCCGTACCACATCAAGAGGCTGCTGACTGCTTACCGCCTTGATTCTGCCAATCTCCTCTGCGGCAGCAAGCCGTTCCTGCAGGAGTTTCACCAGTTCCCTGTCAATATGATCAATTCGCTCCCTGAGCGGTTTTAACTGGTTGTACTGTTTTTCGTCCATTTCAAGCAGTGTCCTGTATTGGAATACAAATAAGCAAGGGTTCAGTGGAACTGTTTTGAAGAGGAATTCCTATTATAGTCAGCTATATGGGGGGCTGATTTCCGGGGATTCAAAAATCTTCCAGCATTTTTTTTATTTCAGCCAGCTCGGTGCGAACCTGCGCCAGGATTTCACCCTTTGGCGGCTGTGGTGATACTGCCGCTGGTCTTACCACAGGAGCCGCCATCCCTCTGCTTTCCTTTGCAAGCTGTTTTTTAGCCCCGTTTATTGTAAAGCCTTCCTCATAGAGTAACTCACGGATTCTGACAATGAGCTCCAGGTCTTTTTTGCGGAACAGTCGCTGCCGTGCAACTCGACGCAGTTTTATCTGAGGAAATTCATTCTCCCAGTAGCGCAGTACATGTGGTTCAACCCCTGTAATGCGGCTTACTTCACCTATCTTGTAGTATTTTTTCCCCTGTCCGGGCATTGACAATTCCCTTGAGCGTTCTACTGGGCCTGAAGACCACCTTTCGCCTCGGCGGAATTATCACCGGTTTTCCTGTTGCAAGGTTGGTCCCCTTGCGGGCTTTCTTTTCAACAGAGGCAAAGGTACCAAATCTGACAATTTTTATGTCATGACCCTGCAGGAGGTTGGTCTCCATGCATTCAAACAGTTGATCAACAATGCCAAGAATGCTTCTAACGGAAAATCCCATTTCATCGCTGACATATTCAGCAATCCGTCGTTTGGTCAGTGTATCAGGCATTGTTCATCGTCTCAGTTCCGCATCAAATTTTTTGAGAATTTCATCAACGAGAGGCTGGTGAACCGCATTGACTTCATGGTCAGAAAGGGTGCGGTCTTCCGCCCTGTATGTGAATCTTACAGCTATGCTCTTGTAACCGGCAGGGATGGGTTTGCCTGCATACACATCGAATATTTCTGTCTTTTCAAGGAAAGCAGGTGCATTGGCCTGGATGAAAGACATTATCTCAGCAGCTCTTACCTTGTCTTTGAGAACTATGGCCATATCAAGTTCCACGGCGGGATAGCGTGCAAGACGCCTGAACTGCCGCAGTGGATTTGATGCTGTCTCAAGTGCATCAAGAGAGAAGTCAAACAGGAATACAGGTGAGGAGATGTCAAATGCCTTGAGCACCGCAGGGTTAATTTCTCCGGCACTGCCGAGAACTGTTCCGTCCTGTGTGGAAACCGTCAGGGAAGCGCCACTGATGTAGAAGGGATCATCAGGGGTTTCAGGCTTCATGGAGACATCTATATTGAGTTTTTCAATCAGGTCTTCCATCACTCCCTTGAGATCAAACAGGTCGCACTGATCGTCATTCCATGCCCAGC
>WFRQ01000370.1 GCA_015486425.1 Deltaproteobacteria bacterium
CTATATGAGGTTACTATTTATCGACTCTAATTTGGCCTGCGCCAAAAAAAACAAGGAGGAAAGCCATGTTTCAGATCGAAATTGATTTTGACAAATGTCAGGGCGACGAGGAATGCGTGAACGCCTGTCCTTCAGAAGTTTATGACTTCGAAGATGACAAGCCTGTTATCGCAAGGCCCGACGACTGTCTGGGTTGCGAAACCTGTGTTGAGGTTTGCCCTGTAGGCGCAATCACTGTTGAGGAAGTCTAATTAATATAATTAATTAAAGACTGCCTTGCAGTTGAAGGGGATCGGTCATGGCCGGTCCCTTTTCTTTTGGTTCCTGTGCATTCTCTACATGCAGCCCGGATCTGCCATATCTCATGCCATATTTCCCGCTGATATCTGCTTCCTCACATTTCCTCACCACAAGCGTCAAAAAAATGTCACAAACTGATTGACATCCTGCTGACCCGTAAGTATTTTTACCGTGAAAATGCATGGCAAAAGTTGACAGCATGATGCATCACATCAATATACAGGGCAACATTAACATCGCACCGTCAAGGTGAATTTTATAAAATCTCTTACTACTCCTGAGTTCTACTGGATTGCAGGCGAATCAGACGCCATGCCAGACCCTGGCACCGGAAATATCTCCATGGAAAATTTCCACGGTAAAAACACGTCACCAGCTCTTATCATGGATAATTTTCTTTTCAGGGATGTTGCCCCTGTTCAAATTCCTGAATTGAGCGGACAGGCAGCAAATTCGACTAATCGCTCAATTCAGATCAAAGTAACATGAAAGTTTGGAAAACCTATGCGAAATGAAACAGTCCTTGTCGTAGATGATGTTCCGGAAATAAGGACCACCATGAGCGAAATCCTGAAATACAAGGGTTTTGCAGTGGATCAGGCCACAGACGGACAGGAAGCAATCGATCTGCTCAGCGGCCGCTTCTACGACATAGTACTCACGGACATAGCCATGCCAAGAAAAGACGGCATGGAGGTACTGCAGTACATTAAAAGCAACACACCTGACACTATCTGCATAATGATCACAGGGTTTGGCTCCATAGAAGGAGCGGTTGAGGCCCTCCGTCTTGGTGCATTTGACTATCTCAGCAAGCCAATAAAGCCCAGCGAGGTGGTTGTAGTTATTGAAAAGGCCCTGGATGTCAGGGACCTCAAGAGAGAAAACCTCTCACTCAAGGAGGAACTGCAGGGCAGATACAGTTTTGACCGCATAGTAGGCCAGAGCCAGTCCATAAAGCGTATCTTTAACCTGGTGGAAAAGGTTGCACACACGGACAGCACTGTACTGATAACTGGAGAAAGCGGGACAGGCAAGGAACTGATTGCCCATGCCATTCACTACTCCAGCGGGCGCAAGGCAAGACCATTTGTACCCATAAACTGCGCTGCAATTCCTGAAGAACTGCTTGAAAGTGAACTCTTCGGCCATGAAAAAGGGGCATTTACCCATGCTATCCGAACAAGAATAGGCCGCTTTGAACTTGCCAACAAGGGTACAATCTTCCTGGACGAAATCGGGGAGATGAGTCCTTCGCTTCAGGTAAAACTGCTGAGAGTCCTTCAGGAACGATGTTTTGAACGGGTAGGCGGCGTAAAAACCATCAACGTGGATATCCGTGTTGTGGCTGCAACCAACATAGACCTTGAAGAAGCAGTACAAAAAGGCAGATTCAGGGAAGATCTGTTCTACAGGCTTAACGTCATTCCAATTCAGCTTCCTCCACTTAGAGAAAGGAAGGGAGATATCCCCCTGCTGGTGGAGCATTTTCTGCAGAAATTTTCCAGGGGCAATCCCTCTTATGCAAATGCCATTGATGAAGAGGCGCTCAAGATACTGGAAGCCTATGACTGGCCAGGCAATGTCCGGGAACTGGAAAATATTGTTGAAAGACTGGTCATACTGGCAAACGAGCCTGTAATTACTATTACTGACATACCGGAGAGAATAGTAAGCCGGTCAGGAAGTATTCCCCTTGTAATCAAGTCCGAACCTGCTGCAGTTCTGCCGGAAGACGGCATGTCCCTGAGTGCTGCTGTGGAACAGTTTGAAAAGACCCTGATTCTGCAGGCGCTGGACAGAACAAACGGTGTAAAGAACAGGGCTGCCAAACTGCTCAAGATGAACAGGACAACCCTGATTGAAAAGATGAAGAAAATGAAGATGATGAAACCAAGGGCTGCGAGAAAACCGGCCAAGGACAAGAAATCAGGGGGGGCTGCCGCATGAAAAATCTGAAAATGGTTGCCACAATGGCAATATTCCTCTCCGCCTTGCTCATGGCCTCATCTGCCATGGCCGCGCTTCCCACTGTTGCAGTGATGCCCCTTGACACCTCGGAGGCAGGCAGGCTTGCCTATACCGGTCCCGCAGTGCAGCAGATGTTGATAAGCAGGCTTGCTTCGGAAAAACTTGACGTCATACCTGCCCGGCAGGCTTCGGATACAGCTTTAACTGATGAGGAGAGCAGCGCAGACTTCAAAATAACAGGTAAAATAATTGCGGAATCACAGGATAACATCAGAGTGGACCTTGTGCTTCACTCCAGAGGCAATGAGTCGCCTGCTGCCTCATGGGAGATAAAACCCGCATCTCTCGGCAGTCTTGTCAAAGAAACAGGCAAATATTCCATTATCATAGCGCAGAAAATTTCCAACATTGAAAACCAGAAAACCATACTCTCGGCATTTAATGAGACAAGCTCCAGCGTTGAGGAATCTGATCAGCCCATCATTGATAATGAACAGTTGAGGCTTGCCAGAATACACCCTGACAAACTCTACCGAGAGACCCCAGTGGGGCAGAAAGGCACGGCCTCGCCAATCGACCAGATACCTGAAGGCGAGGAAGAAAGCACAAAAGAAGAGACCCCTGAGACACAGACCACAGAGAATAATGCACAGCAGAATGCAAGCGGCACGGAAAAATTCCTGAGAAACGAGCTTCCCCCTCCGGAATCAAAGGCATCTGATGAAGAAGACGATAACTGGGAACCTGACTATCCCCCTGTCTATGATGACGACCTTGCAAGAAAAATGAAGGAGGAGGAAAG
>WFRQ01000371.1 GCA_015486425.1 Deltaproteobacteria bacterium
CACTTGCCCACATCTTCTACAGGATGTGGATTGATTCCCCCGAGATCTCTTCCGCCAATAAAAACCAGGAATTCAGCAGAATGCGAAAACGTGGTTAAGATAAATGAGTTTTCTTCTGCCGATGTAATTGTAGCAAGATGGCCTTTTATCCCTCGATAATCAGAATGAGAGGCATTTACCAAGTCAGCGGTCCAATTTGTCCGAGTGCTGGTTTTTACAAAATCATAGTAGTAGTTATTGCCTTCCCATTGAAACGGACTGCAAAAGACCGGGGTAATTCCCATGAAAAAAAACACGATGGATAGTAGAAAACCATTTTTTAAACATCTCATTTTAAAATACCTCGTTTAGAAAAATTAAAATTTTTGAGTATGCGGCACTGAATAATTGCACATGGATTAAGTGTTTCAAAATTTGAATCCTGAATGAATGTACCTCCTTTTTATATCATAAAAAAATATTCTTCAAACTTTTGAAATATTTAGGGGCGGGACAAACAGGGAATACTCCTCCACTTACAGTTCATCCCATGAGTTTTCACACTATAAGAGGCTCACCTCTAACGTTTATTGATTTTCCGCAGAGCAGCCTGTGCAGTTCATGGTGGGAATCAACGATATGGTGCGCATTTTGAAGGTGATGCTCGTCAAGGGTGGTCTTGATGGCAATACATTTCATACCTGCGGACCTTGCTGATTCAATGCCTGCAGGTGCATTTTCTATGACACAGCAGTTTGAAGGGGTCTGACCCAGGTTCCTCATTGCCGCAAGGTAGGGATCAGGCCAGGGTTTTCTCCTTGGGACCCTGTCACCTGTGATTATGCAGGAAAGCATCTTTCTAATTGAAGGTGGCAGCACCTCCTGCAGAATATCACTGTGAGAGCTGGTGACAACGGCCAGGTCCCGTCCGTCCCTCCGAATATCTGCCAGCATATCAGGTACCTGCCGGTAAACCTTTACCTTCATACGGTACTCTGAGTTAAAAATCTCTATCTGACGCCCAAGCACCTTCAAAAACCTTTCTTCATCCATGCGGCAGCCATTCTCATGGAAAATTTCCGCAGCAGTAGCAGGTTCAATAGCTCCCTCATGGAGGTAAAGAAGCTCATCACGCACACTGCAGCCAAACTCTGCAAGGGCCCGCTGCCAGGCCTTGACATGCCATGGCATACTGTCAAGGATTACTCCGTCCATATCAAAAAGAAGTGCGGGAATATCCGTCATTTTATTAACCGTTTCATTGTATAGCTGTAGCAGTTCAAATTCACAGGTGTTAAACTCTGAAAAACAGCCTGTTGGAATATGCATATTCTCAGATGACACTCATTCTACATGAAAATAATCACTGTTCCATGATTTTGAAGGATTGCTGAAAAACATAAAGAATTTCATAGAAAGTAAGTAACTGCTCATCCCCTGCAGGAAGGATTCTCATAATGGAAAGACGCTTTTCGCACAACATTTTTTTTCGTGACACGTATCTGCTCACAGGGTGCTGCAGATGCAAGGCGGAGGGGGCGAAGGCGTACTTCCTGTACTTCGAATCCCCGACAACGCAGCAGATGCGGTACCCTGTGAGCAGATACGAAAGTAAACTGAATTTTCGCCTTTACCATTCATGCCAGGTTATACAGCATAAACTGTGCGGGGCAGCATGAAAATTTTTGCCATAAGCCTGGGCTGTGCCAAAAACAGCATAGACACGGAACTTATCCTTGGCTCACTGAGCGCCTTGCCCCATAACTTATTGGTAAACGGCCCGGAGAATGCAGATGTAATCCTTATAAACACATGCGGTTTTCTTGAAAGCGCTGTCCAGGAATCAATAGATACCATACTGGAAATGGCGGAATATAAAAATAGTGAGCAGATTCTTGCTGTCAGCGGCTGTATGGTTGAACGATATGGCGCAGAGCTTGAGAGGGAACTAAAAGAGGTTGATATCTTTCACGGCACAAGGCATCCAGAGGTCATGGCAGACAAGATACAGGCCATGTTTTATGCTGTGCGTGGAAAAACTGCGGAAACTGCGACCGATGTAAAGATTGCGTCTGCTGATTCGGCAGACCTGCACGCAGGGCAAGCAGGCTGCATCATGGCTGGAGGCAGGCTTGTGACCACCCCCCCATGGAGGGCTTTTGTTAAGATATCAGAGGGGTGCTCCAACCGCTGTACATACTGTCTTATTCCCTCCATCAGGGGCGGAAATGTCTGCAGGCCCCCAGACGAACTCTTAGCTGAAATCACAGAACTTGCTAAATCAGGGGTACGGGAGATAACACTTTTAGCCCAGGACCTTACATCATACAGGTATGGAGACATGGACCTGGCGGGCCTTGTCAGGGAAGCAGTGGAAAAGACAGAAATTCCGTGGCTGAGGCTGCTGTACCTGCACCCCGGCGGCATAACAGATGAACTCCTGAGTGTCATGGCCCGAAACTCAGACAGGATATGCCCTTATCTTGATATACCGCTCCAGCACGCATCCACTGACATATTAAAACGCATGGGCAGAGGTTATGACTCACGAGACCTTGACCGGTTGTTTGCAAGGGTACGATCCGCACTGCCTGACGCTGCGCTTCGAACCACTGTCATGGTGGGCTTTCCAGGGGAAACCCGTGCAGACTTCCATGAGCTTATGGATTTTCTGACAAAATGGCGTTTTATGCACCTTGGCTGTTTCGTGTACTCGGATGAGGAGGAATGTGCGGCTCACAAACTGGATAGAAAAGTGGACTCTGAAACAGCAGAAGAGCGAAAAACGCAGATCATGGAAATGCAGTCCGAAATTTCACAGGAAATCAACCGGCAATTTATCAACCAAACTGTGAAGGTACTTGTGGAAGGTCTGAGTGAGGAGACAGATCTGCTGCTGCAGGGACGGACCATGTTCCAGGCCCCGGAGGTGGACGGAATTACCTATATTGCTGACGGAACAGCGAACACAGGTGATATATGCAGTGTCAAAATAACTGATTCACACATCTATGACCTGGTGGGAGAGATTGATTTATAACTGAATTGAGGGATTCAGGTTATATTGTGCATAAGGAGTAACAGCCATATGAAATATGGAGAAGAAGAGATAAAAAACGCGGCACTTGAACCCTGGCCAAACCCGTCACGTGAACGGGATTATACCATAAACATATCCTTTCCTGAATTCACGTGCCTGTGTCCACGCTCAGGCTATCCTGATTTTGCGGAGATAAAAATAACCTATGTGCCAGACCAGTTTATAGTTGAACTGAAATCCCTGAAACTTTACCTGAACAGTTTCCGCAGCAGGCATATTTCACACGAAGAGGCCACCAATGTAATTTTTGCGGAACTCAAGGAAA
>WFRQ01000372.1 GCA_015486425.1 Deltaproteobacteria bacterium
GTCAAAAGGCTCATGTATGTTGCTGTGTATTCATATCATGTGCGTGGGATTCGCCAAGAAAAAATGGTTGTATGAAAAACGACTTTCCGTTATGGGAATTCATCCTGGAGGGGGGATGAGAAGTTACACATACAATCGGAGATTTATTCAGCGAAGGGGAGAAACGCTTAACAGTTACAAAATTGGCAGTACTCCAGCGTTACTGTTTTTGCGCCGGGCAGTGGTTTATGGGAGACATATAATTTGAAAAAACGAGAGGAAACACGGCTTTCCCGTGACATCATCATAAGCAGCCTGATATCCTTTGCGCTTCTCGTTGCGCTTTTCATGGCATGGCATGGCATAAGGCCGGACATGCTCTGGAACCGCGTCCTGTGGCCTCTGCTTCGTCTGATTATCATCATGAGTCTGAGTCTAGGACTAAGTGCATTAGTGGAGGGCATGGGCTGGAACAGTATAGTGGCCACGCTTTCACGCCCATTGATGCGCGCCGGAAACTTCAGTGATTACAGCGGCACTGCCTTTACATCTGCGTTTCTGTCAGGAGTTGCAGCAAATACCCTTCTATGGAATGCCTACCAGGAAAAAAAGATTACAAGGCGGGAGATGCTCCTTGCCACGCTTCTGAACCTGGGACTGCCCTCGTATTTTCTTCACCTGCCTGTGACATTTGCGGTAATAGTTCCACTGGTGGGCCAGGCGGGCGCCATCTATATTACCATTACCCTGCTTGCGGCAGTTATAAGAACCATAGTGGTAATTTCCCTTGGAAAGATCCTGCTGAAGTCCGGGCAGGGCCGGGAAGCGGACATGGCACCTGAGCCTGACTCAGCGTCACCTGGCAGGGAAGATAAAATTCGTAAGGTAAAGAAACTCCTGAAAAAATATCTCAAGATGCGCCTTGGGAAGATTCTCTGCTATACCGTGCCAATTTACCTGTTCGTGGCCTGGCTTCAGCAGTCAGGATTCTTCCACTGGCTTCAACAGGCAAGCGCCCACCTGTTTGTAGGGGAAAGTCTGCCTGTGGAGGGGATATCAGTGGTTGTTTTCAGCATAGTGGCCGAATTTACAGCAGGTGCCGCTGCTGCAGGGGCCATGCTCAGCGCAGGTGTCCTTACATTAAAACAGACGGTAACAGCACTGCTGCTTGGAAATATAATAGCAACGCCTGTAAGGGCCCTGAGGCATCAGTTGCCTCGATATCTTGGTATATACCAGCCCAGGACAGGAATCCAGCTTCTGCTCATGGGCCAGGCCCTGAGAGTGACCAGCGTTATAATCGTAGGCTGGACTTATTACATACTGTTTTAAAGGGCTGTCTTAGAACAATTTCGCGATTTCTGATTTCACCATATCGGGTGCGCACCGCGCACCTTTGATATTCTTCGTGTGCTCACATTGCTGGTACCCAAACTCCCATTTAGGTACCAACCCTGAATAACTGTTACCGAAACCGCTCTTTCTTTCTATTCTGTCATTCCGGCAGAATGATATTTTCCAAGAAGCTGGAGTTCGGGAACAAGTTGAAACGATATCCTCCACGGAATTTTGGGGCACCCTTTCAGGCTAAATAACATTACTCCAGGCCCAGTGCGGTCTGAAGAGAACCCTGTGTTCTGATACAGTTGCATCAGCGCAATATTCATCAGACAGCATAATTCCGCTCCCTGGTCCGTATTTGTCAAGGAAGCTGCGAAATGACCTTGTAATCTTACCTGACGTGAGTGTTGACTTCACCTCCAACGGAATTATTGTCTCCTGCTTTTCTATTATAAAATCCACCTCTGCCTTTGATTTAGTGCGCCAGAAATGGAGCGGGATATCCTTTTTAAGCAACTCTGAGGCAATAAAATTCTCATGCAGAGCTCCTCTGTCGTTTCGCGATTCAATACCCTTGAAATTCTGCATACTTATATTCATAAATCCATTGTCTATAAAATAGAACTTAGGAGTTTTGGACAGCTCCACCCGTTTATTGGTGTAAAAGGGCAGACTTGGGGCCACTACAAATGTCTTGCTCAAAATATCCAGGGCATTTCGCAATGCCTTGTATTTTAAGCCGGTCAAACCTGAAAGTTCGTTGTAGTTACATGTGCTGCCTGTCTGCATGGCAAGAGCGGTAATTAATTTTTTCAATTGAATATCCTGCTTATAACCTAGAATCTCCCTGATCTCCTTGAGGAGATAGGTCTGAAAGATATTTTTCAGAACCAGCTCCCTTTCTTCATCACTGTCGGCAAGGGCAACTCTTGGGTAACCACCAGATATTACAAATTTTTTATAAAAGCTGTTTATGCGTTTTATGATTTCCCTGCCTGGACATTCAGACTGCCTTAGAAACTGATATAGCTCAGGCTGCACAAATCTCAAAAATTCGCCAAAAGACAATGGGTATAAGGTAAAAACAAATATCCTGCCCACAAGATATTGAATGCTCTGTATGGAGAGTTCTGTAGAAGAGGAACCGGTTATGAATATTTTTACAGGATATCGATCATAAATATATTTCAGATTCCTGCCGCCGGTTTCCGCATATTGGAATTCATCAATGAAAAGATATTCCCTGTCCTTGACATACAGGTCACAGAATCCTTTTATATCATTGATAAAGAGTGCAAGTTCATCCCTGTCTTCAAAATCTGCTGACGCTACCTTTTTATCATGCAGCCGTTTTTTAACGTGTTGAAGCAAGGTGGTCTTACCTGACTGCCTCGGACCTATTACTGCGATGATTTCCGGCATGTGAAGACAGGCTGAAATTTTCTCTTCAAGATTTCTTTTTATATATTTTTCAACTTTCTGCATCGATTACCCTGCCAAAATTTTCTTTTTAGAAAATATAGCAGGGTTATGATGAAAGAAGCTGTCATCAATGTCAAGATAAATTTCTTCCTGACAGCCCCCTGACTCTGAATCTGGTAACTTATCACCTCATCAAAGTGACGTGCTGCTTCCGAGGGTACCGTCACTGCCCTGGGGCATGGTGCCTGAGTGCGGGACTCCATCACCGTTGTCTTCATACATTGGTGTTTCATCTGCCCTGTCATGAGCAACCGCGTAATTGAAAGCCTCCACCATGGATACCGTACCGTCATTGTTAACATCAGCATTTACCACAGTACCATCAGGGCGGGCGCCCCTGAGGGCGCAGGTAAAATGATAGGAAAATTCATCATAGTCACATTTTGTCGGGGCTGCATTGACACAGAAGGACGATTTGTATTGCGTGGACGCAGACATTATAATCCTGTTCTTGCCTGAGAGGTCCCGCAGAAATCCACCGCTGAAACA
>WFRQ01000373.1 GCA_015486425.1 Deltaproteobacteria bacterium
CCCAGATTGTGGCATTGGCCCTGTCATAAATCATGTAGTCAGCATATACCCGCATGTCCCCCTGCACTACACGAACATCTCCCTGGCCCATGATTACGCCTGATTCATGATAGAACGTGAGCTGATCTGCCTCTATATTCCATGCATTGTCATTTTTTGATTCGGATGCGGCAGACGGAGGCTGAGGAGAGGCATGAAGCAACCCTGGCTGCAGAGGCACTGTCACCAGGACAGACAGAAGATAGAGGAAGCACAGCCTGACGCATTGAATAAGAATTGTTTGCAGAGGGCTTTTCATGCAGTTGTTACCGCCAGCGCTCAGGCTGGAAAGCAGGGTTCAAAAAAATATGGGGTCCCTAAATAAATGATATTGTGTAACTACCCCCCTTCAAGGATGAATTCCCATAACGGAAAGTCGCTTTTCACACAACAATTTTTGCTTGATACGTATCTGCTCAGGGGGTGCTGCAGATGCAAGGCGGAGGGGGCGAAGGCGTACTTCCCGTACTTCGAGCCCTTGACAACGAAGCAGATGCGGTACCCCCTGAGCAGATACGATATTGTCTTGAAAGTTAGCACATACAGTACCGGCTTTCAATCTATCTCTTTGACAGCACTGTTGAAGATTTTGTCAAGACCCTGTCCCGTCTCGGCGACACCCTCTGTACAATATGATTTCTCCACACCATCAGCGCATTTATACGTATAAGAGTCCCAAGAGAGAGCGGGGAAGTGCTTGGGGTTATCCTGCCTGCCTTGACAGCTTCGATAACACATGCCGGGTCTAACTCTGCATCCAACTCAGACCATGTTGTGTGAAACTGCCTGCGCTGATGGGCGTCTGACGTTCCAACCAGCGGAAGCCCGTGCTCCTTCGCTGCCCTGACTGCTCCCTGGTTGAAGTCAATGGAACGACACCAGAAATGAGAGAGCTCCACTGCGTCAAACAGGCTGATATTTTCATGAAAAAGCCGCCCAAGTGCTACAGTACTTGGATAACACGGATGAGGCGCAATTATCATGTTGTTTCTATCCTTCAGGGCATACAGGTCGCTGAGCCTGCTGATGGAAAGCGAGGCAAAGTCAAAGTTGTACAGCAGCACATGTTTACCCTGAATGGTAGCCTCCATGCCAGGAATCAGGATAATACCCCGCTCCCTGGCATAGTCCCTCAGCCACTCAGTCCAGATATTCAGATTGTGATTGGTAATTGCAAGCACCGAGTAGCCAAACCCGGCCGCCATGTCTATGAGCTCTGTGGCGCTGTAGGTTACAAGGTCTTCTATGTCTTCAGATGTATGTATATGAAAGTCAGCTTTAAGCAATTGATATCCTTTCAATACTGTTCGGCCTGCCAGATCAGAGGTCTAATAATCGAGTAACTGTTCAGCGTTCGTTTGATGGCACGTGAATGGTATTCATAGATTGAGGTATTGTTTTTCAGCTCCAGGGAAAAATTCCTTACAAACTACGCCACCGCACTGCAGAATCCTGACCATTCAATACTTCTTTTTATCTGTATCGGAATGGCATTATTTTTGATGAGCAGAAATCTGTTCAGTGGGGATTACGACGTATGCCAAGCCGGTAGAGCAGAGGTGATACCACCAGCTCCACTGCTGCAAACAGTATAGTGATTACTGCAATTTCCTGCCATGAGAGGAAGAGCTGATTTCTTAGAAAAACAAGGGGCAGCATGGCCTCCACACACTGGTCAAGCCCCACTGCCCTGGCACCGCTTCGAAGCTTCAGACGTCTCTTGATAAAACTTGCAATGAGATCGCCTGCCATGGATAGAAGCGCAACAAGAAAGCCGTTCACAGGGCCTGCAGGGGTAAACATTGAGAACAGGGGAGTTACTGCAAGAGATGCCACAAGCCCCCGCCATGTCTTGTGAGGCCCGAAAAGCGGCATGCCGTCTGCCCAGCGAATGCCCATGTCAACAGGATATTCCCACCTCTGACCGAATATCTTTCTCGCTGCAATGGGCATGGTGTTTGCGCACCCCAGCAGGAGAAGTACCACGCATATACGCTGGAGAGAAGTCAGCAGTTCCATGATGTCAATTCTAAATTTTCATGTTGCATTAAACTTTTCCATTACAACAAGAAAGCGCCTCTGTTTTTCAACAGGAGTTTCCGCAGGAATCGCCCGGGCCTGCCACCCCCTGTCATGCAGCTTTGGAAGTGACTGTTCAAGTTCTGCTTCTCCGCCAGGCCCCTTCATAGAGACAGCAATTCCACCAGGCTTCAGATACTCTGCCGCAAAATCAGTCAGCGTCACTATGGATCCTACTGCCTGGCTTGTGACA
>WFRQ01000374.1 GCA_015486425.1 Deltaproteobacteria bacterium
ACGGCTCGGCAGGCTTATGATTATGCTTCCTTGACCTATGCTGTTTGAAAAATTCAGGCCTTTTTATGGATTTGGGATTGATATCAAGTACGGCGCACGGTGCTCTCCATACACGATTATGAATTCAGGAATGTGGAACCGGTAAGCTGGAGCTTCCGATTATACGTTCCCAAACTGGAGTTTGGGAACGAGCGGAATGGCCAGCCTTGACCATTGCAGCCTTGTTTCAGAATAATGCCTCGAATCGAGGGGATGACGACCCCATTATATTTTTCTGTTTTTCTTTGCGTTCTTTGCGTCTTGCGGTTCAGCCTTTTAGTTGTTTACTCTCAAATTCATTACCGATTCCCGCCCAAGGCCAAAATCGGTAATGAAAGTCGGAGTCGGGATTGACTTTTTGGACAGGAGGGTATATATCAATATATACCAATGCCAGAAAGGTGGTAGGTTATGGAATCAACAGCAAAGATATTTAAAAATGGTCGGTCACAGGCGGTTCGATTACCTAAAGCGTTTCGTTTTAAAGGAAAGGAAGTAAAAATTTATAAAAAGGGGGGAAAGGTAATTCTGGAACCACTTAAAAGAAGCAGGTGGCCAAAGGGTTTCTGGGATGCTTTCCCTGTGGATACTGACTTCAAAACACCTGAAGCCTTGCCATCAAAAAATTTCAGTTTGGATTAGGCAAGAGAAGATATGTACCTGCTCGACACAAATATTATCAGTTATTGGATGCGTGGGGATAAGAAAGTAATTGACCGGATTAAAAAACATGCTCCAGCGGATTTATCCCTGTCGACCATTACGCTTGCCGAAATACTGTATGGAATAGAGAAGTCTCCGATAAAAAAGAAAGAAAGGAGATTGAAAATAGAAAATATATCGTCGTTACTGGATATTTATCCTTTTGATGAGGCAGCGGCTGGGGAATATGCGATTATCCGGGCGCAATTGGAAAAAAACGGCATGGTAATCAGTGAAAGAGATACGCAAATCGCATCTATTGCTATGGCAAACAAGTTAAAAATTATTACACATAACGTAAAAGAATTTAACCGGATTGATAACTTGAAAGTTGAGGATTGGGCTGCCGAATGACAAATACCTACCTCTTCCCGTCCAAGGCTCCTTTCGGTAGATTTTTGAACCGCCCGCTCCGCTCAAGCCGCCAAGAACGCCAAGATAGAACAACGCCAAGCAAGTTTTATTTTCCATCGGTCACCCCTATGGAAAACAGCCTGAAACCCTTTGCGTTCTTTGCGTCTTCGCGGTTCATTTTTTTATTTTTTACTGCCCGCTTCGCTCAAGACGCAAAGGGCGCAAAGGTGAGTTTCAGAACCAGTCTCAGAAAGTTACATGGCCGCAGCACGTTACGGATTTTTGGACAAACGGGGAATGCTCCTGTCGGAATGGCGGGGCGCTGTTCAATGTGAATCTGCTTTCATCTCTTCCTTCAGGGCAGTAAAGGCTGAGCCTATTTCCCTGAACAGCCAGATCAGGCGTTCGCAGTGGTTTGCGGCTGCCAGCAGTCTCATGCGTGCTGATTTGTCAAGACCGCTCTCTTCGGCAAGATAAGCGGATCGTACCGCGGCGATGCCATTACCATCCTCTGATGTCATGGTGGAAAGCATTGCCGCATCTTCCTTCTCTCCTTTTGTTGCAACGTCTGTAAGAACCATGAGTATGAAATCCAGTCCTTCGATGGCTGATGTGGCAAACCTGTTTCCAGGCTCTGTCTGCCTGAGGTCATGAAATTCCAGGCCCAGGCCATGTATTTCTGCTGCTGCGGCCTCCATGGAGTGCTGAATGTTCAGGATCATGTCCAGGCGGTTGTATGCTTCGAGTGACAGCTTGTGGATTGCAGTAAGGTCAGTGATTGTCTCCCTTATGGTGTTGCTCAGCGTGTCAAAAGCATCTTTAAGAGAGTCAAGTTTGGAATGGATGTCCTTTTTCTGTTCCCTCATCACGTTGAAAGCATCTGAAAAGAGCTCCAGCAGGCGTCTCTGTTCCAGTTCAATAAGGTCAAGCGCAGTATCCGGGTCTTCGGTTGCCTGGTCGTGCAGGTAACGGGGTTTTGATGCCTGCTCTTCAGGGCTTTCAGGCCAGAAGTATGCCAGTATCCTTGCTCCTGGTGAGTAGAAAGTCAGGAGAATCAGACCAGGAAGCAGATTGAAGATGATGTTTACTATGGCGATCTGGTTGGCCGGGTTGGGACCGGCTTCCAGCGCAAGAGCCCTCACAAGCGGCACTCCCCAGACTGTTTCCGCTATGAACGCCGGTATTACAATGAATGCGCCTATGAAGTTGTATGCAGTCTGGAACATTGCCACCTGCTTTGATTCACCGGTGAGGCCTGATGACAGGATGAGGGTAAGAAGTGAGGCCCCTGTATTTGCTCCGTAGATTATTATCATGGAGTCAGTAAGGGTGAAGAGCCCTGCCTGCTGAAAGGCAATGGTTACCACTACAATGGCAAGGGAGGCCTGTACCATCAGTGTAAGGCATGCGCCAATTACAAAGGCCAGGAAGTAGTGCCCCTGGGTCCACTGTATGGCATGTTTGAACCATTCGGTGTGGGCAAGGGGCTCTGCGCCGGACTGCATGGTGCTGAGGCCAAGAAACAGCAGACCTATTCCAAAGACAGCACCGGCGGCAGGGTGGAAATTCCTGGTGCTCTTCATGGTATAGATCAGTCCGGAGATCCCGAGAAGGCAGAAGACCACTATTTTGAAGTCAAAGGCAAACAGGAAAACAATAAAGCCGATGACAATGTTGGCCCCGGCAATTATGGGAAGGGTCTGGCGCACCTTTATCATGCCGGAGCGTATCATGCTGATAAGTATGAAGGTGGTGGCAGAGGTGCTCTGGGTAAAGGCAATGAGCAGTCCGCCGAGAAGTACGCCTGAAAGGGGATTGCGGGTCCATCGCGCAATCAGCAGCCTGACCTTTCTTCCGCTGAGGATTTTGAGGTGTTCTGTGAGCATGGACATGCCCACGAAGAACAGGCCAATGCCTGCTATGAGAGATGCTACGAGATGCGCCACGGCAGTGAGGCTTTTTGATCACATGCAGAGGCGTTCATGCGCATGTTTTCAGCGAGGTGGGAAGCAGCAGGGTGGATGCACATGGTCAGAACCCTGCAAGCGCATCCTGACGCGTTGGAAAGACATTGAGTATTGAGCTGAAGCCTGAAATGTCAAATACCTCCCTGGCCATGGCATTAAGCCCGCAAATTCTGAGTTCTCCGCCTGCGGCCCCGCACTGCTTTGCAGTAATCAGCAGCACACGCAGACCTGCACTGCTGATGTAGTTTATCTTTTCCATATCAAGAACCAGCTTTGCGACTCCCTGTGCCAGGATATCTGAAAGTGTTTTCTGGGCCTCAGGCGAGGTGCCTGTGTCAAGGTCGCCCTCCATATCTACTATTTTTATTTTGTTTTCATCTGAAACAACGATGTTCATGGGTGTTTAATCTCCTGGTGAAATCCAGTAATCGCTCAATTCAGGCAATTCTTACAGTAGTAATATTCCTGCCTCCGGCCCTCCTGTAGATAAACTCATCCATCAGGCTCTTTACAAGAAATATTCCAAGCCCTCCCTCTGCCCGTTCGTCTATCATGAGGTTGGTATCAGGCGCAGGCACCTTGCACGGATCAAATTCAGGGCCTTCATGTGAAATGGTTACAGTAAGGCCTTTGTCTGTTGCGTGTGCGGTTATGCCTATGGTCTGCAGATTGCTGTTTCCGTATGTTATTATATTGTTCATGAGCTCGTCAAAGACCAGGTTAATTTTGCGGGCTGTATCTATGGGAA
>WFRQ01000375.1 GCA_015486425.1 Deltaproteobacteria bacterium
GAGCATGCTAACAATTACAGGCAGATGGCCTTTCTCGCCGGTCCAAGACAGGTAGGCAAAACTACCACTGTCTTGCACATTGCCGAAACGGCAAAGAGGTATATCTACCTGAACTGGGACGTGCAGGAACACCGCAAAATTATTCTGGCAGGTCCTGATTCTGTTGCAGCGAAAGGTGAATTTGACGCCCTTGGCAGAGCAGCGGATGCCATAATTTTCGATGAACTCCACAAGTATTCCAAGTGGAAGCTGTTTCTCAAGGGCTTTTTTGATCTGTATGGAGATAGATGTTCAATTTTTGTAACAGGATCAGGACGTCTCAATATTTATAAACGTGGCGGGGACAGCCTGATGGGACGCTATTTTCTCTACCGTATGCACCCTTTTTCTGTTGCCGAACTCCTGCATCCGGTTCCTTCTGAAAACAAAATTCATGCACCATCGAAAATAAGCGATGAAAGTTTTAATGCGCTCAAGGAATTTGGCGGTTTTCCCGAACCTTTTCTGAAAAGTAACAAACGTTTTTATAATCGTTGGCGAAGGCTTCGAAGTGAGCAGCTTTTCCATGAAGACCTGCGTGATCTTTCAAGGATACAGGAGGTAGCCCAAGTCGAGATACTGGCTGAAATACTGATTCAGCAGGCAGGAGGGCTGGTAAATTATTCCGGCATGGCATCCAGAATAAACGTATCCCCCGATACGGTAAGGCGCTGGATAAATACCCTGGAGTCACTATATTTCTGCTATACCATAAGGCCATGGCACACCAATATTGCAAAATCTCTGCGCAAACAACCCAAGATATATCTATGGGACTGGAGTCTTGTTCCTGATACTGGTGCCCGAAATGAAAATTTTATCGCCTCTCACCTGTTGAAAGCCGTGCACTGGTGGACTGACACGGGCCTTGGCGAATACCAACTCTTTTTTATCAGGGACAAAAATGGGAGAGAGGTTGATTTCCTTATTGTTCGCGATGGCAGGCCATGGATCCTTATGGAGGTAAAAAGTTCCTCTGGTTCCCCGCTGAGCCGTCATTTGACCCTGTTTCAGGAAAAAACAGGCGCTGAATACGCTTTTCAGGTGGTCATGGATTCTGCATTCGTGGAGGAAGACTGCTTTTCTGTAAAAGGACCTGTAAAAGTGCCAGCCAAAACCTTTCTTTCCCAGCTCGTATAATCAGAACATGGGTTGAGGGTTTCAGAATGTGAAAATTATTTTTCAGCTCGTTCCCAAACTCCGGTTTGGGAACGATATGGATGGAAACTCCAGGTTCCTTATTTTTTGACCCCGAGAATAAATCCCATTGCTTTAATGGCCGAGGCAAACTTCATCTCCTGACCCGGCAACACAACCAGATATTTTTCTCCAGCAGGCAGACATAGTTTGCTCAGTTTGTTATTGCTCAAAACCTGCTTCCGAAATTCCCTGCCGCATTCAATTAAGCTTGCCTGACCTACATCAATAAAGGCGCTTGTTTTTTCCCATGCCTCTTTAAATAAAAATTCCATCTCGTTGCTGAATTTTTCAGAGCATAACGACTCAAGTATCTTTCTGATTTCCAGCAGATTTTCACCACTTTCAACCGCGGTCAGCAAAGAAGATACCGAAAAACGCCATCGGTCAACTTCAACCCGTTCAGCTACTTTTTCAAGATAGATTGCCTTGCCGGGAGCTATAGCCCGCCTGCCGGTAAAAATCAGGTCAGCGCCATCCAGCACAAACAGGGCATCTTCTTTTTCCTCTTCATATTCATCTATATGACCAAAAACAAAGGCTCCAAGTTTATTTATCCTCACATATTTCAGTCCATCACAATGACTCAGATATTCCAACTCGTCTGTTCCCCAGTACGAGCGGTAATCTTCACTTCTCGCCCAGTAAGGATCAGTATATGCCACATCTACAAGACCAAGGGTTGCGCAATACTCAAATAGATAAATAAGAAGATAACGAAACTGCAGCAAAGGCCATGTGTCAAAATGATGATCAATATGACCGTAATGCGGTTCATCAAAATAAAGCTTCCATTCATAATTAACCATGGGAAAATTGTAATATAAATTTGCCTGCATCTGTCGATCAAGCTCCTCAAGGCTGATCCATTTGCCAGGCTGCAGGTCCTTCAGCAACCTGTTAATCATTGGTCGCCGTTTAACCGGCGTAGTCATGGTGCGTCCCCTGTTTGATTTTTGCCCCTTGATGGCAGTTACCCTGGAAAATTCATCAAACAGAGTGCTCTTCTCCCATCTCTGCCAGGCCTTTTTTATCCCGCCTGCCTGATCGTCCTGCAGGGCCTTGCGTCCGGTCGGGGTCAATTTCAGCAAAGAGCCGTCTGCCTTTGCCAATCCTCCGCCCTGCAGCAGCAGAGGCCAGGCAAAAACCTGCATGGGCCCAATCTTATCATCATCATACCAGTCCGGCTCATAAAGCAGTTCCCCCATTTTTCTCATTGTTGCCGCGGTGGCCTTGCCGGTTTTGGCGCTGACTCTTATTTTTTTATCCCTTGCCATGGTTAAAAAAGTGGCGAGATTGGCAAGGGCCGGTGTTGCTGTTTCCCTGACAACCAGGCCCTCAGACTCAACATCTTCCTCATAGTCAGTGTTAATTTCCTGCGGTTTGGGTACAAATTCCTTCAATCGTTCCAGTAAATCTACAGGCACCCGTCTCTCGACAATAAAAAGATCAAGCAGTATTATCTGACGTTTACTGTTATTCTCCGACTCCGTCATGGGTGAAGAAAAATATTTATTGATAAACGGCCTCCAATGGAAAAAATTATCCCAATTATGGATTGTTTCAGCCACTGCATTTTGACCAGATGTAGAAAGCTGGGAAAAATAACCAGGCAGATCATTAAATAGAGTTGAAACAATAACTTCAATACGTTCGGCCTTTGTGGAAGGCACATTAACACCCATAATATCGGCGATGATTTTCAAATCCCTTGACAGAAATTCGTCATTCAGGGCCTGTTTTAATGTTGGGTAGACATTTTGCGATGTACGCATATTTTCCTCCTGCATTTTTTAATTATCAACTTCCACCAGCATTGAGCGATTGTCAGATTTGCCGGATATCATTGAAACAAGAAGTCTCATTACAGTTGGCTATATGAGCATTCCGGTGACAAAGGAGAGGCAGTACATATGGCAATCCCAAAGGTTTTTTGCTCATACAATTTCACATATCGAATAAAATAATTTTCCACTTTTTTAAACGCTCGTTCTGCTCACAGGGTACCGCATCTACGGCATTGCCTGACATGTTCAGTAGACGCTTGAAATACGCGTTGTACGCCTGCGCGTCCTCCGCTTGTATCTCCACAGCACCCTGTAAGCAGATACAGGAGAATTCGCACGGACTTATTGAGAAGTTACAAACGCCCATCAACTCAGGTATTATTAAAATTACCCCTACTGGATAATCTACAATACCGCAAAAATGAACTGTTATTATCAAGATGAAAATTGAACAAATCAACAACAAACGTATATCTGCTTACCACATTCTCCAGCCTCTGCAAAAAGCCATGATCAGGATTTTGGCAGTTAATATTGATTACTGCAGATTAAACAAGATAATCGCCTGCCTTACAGACCTGGGATTCAGTGATAATGCAGGAAGCAAACTGAACACAAGCACAATTCAACCTGTCTTAAATGAACTTATTGACGAGGGGTTGCTGCTGAAATCAACCAGGGGCTTATACTGCCCGGATTCCATTCAGCGTGAAGCGCTGTATGACGTATTAATGGCCGGAGAATTCCCCGTTATAACCCGGCTTATCCAAAAACATATATTCCGTCTTAATCCCAATGCACGGGGCAATCCGTTCAAGAATTACCGTAATCTCGTGGGCACGTTCCAAACTGTCGTTTTTACCACTGAATCAACAACAGATATTAATGATATTGATAATATTGCAGCATATTATTTTAAAAATGAATATTATAATAATAATTACTATTTGCACATTTTTTGCAATCCCTTTTCACCTGAACTTATTGAAAAAGTTCATCCGAATATAAGGTTCAACGTACTGTCATCCATACTGGATGCAGCCAACGCCTCATTAGAGAAAGCTACAGAGATCGTTAAATATATCAGTGAGTCATCTCTCCCGATGACTGGCGAAAAATATATAATTTTTTCTCTCATATTTCATCACCTGATCAGTGGCAATACCATTCCTGTTCGTTCCCTGCTGGCAGGTCTGGATGATAATCTCAGGCCGGAGCAACTCAGCCGAACGGCATGGCTGGAATTTATAAGTGGTAATTATGAAAAAGCCCTGCAAATTTTTGAAAAAAATCTTACCAGAATGAAAAAAATAACCGGCAAACGCAAGTTGTTTCTGCGCAGTTATGCCGGACTTTTTCATCTGCTGGCTCTCTTGCAGACAGGGGAAAACAAGTTTCTGGAAAAAGGGCTGACCTATATTGGTATTGCAGAAAAAGAGAAGTTCCGGCTTTCCGGCCTGATGCAGATTATGGAACCGGTTTTCCTGAATCAGCTCGGGCGCCCTGTTGACGGTCCTGTTAAGGCATGGGCCCAGAATATTTACAATAATCCGCTGGAATTTTTTTTCGCAAATCTTGCTCTGGCCTGGAGCAACAGGGAAAAGGCTCTGGCAGAAAGAGCAAAAATCAAAGAAATCAGGGATAAAGCTCAGGAAAACGACTACACCTGGCTTGCTGCGGAACTGTCCGCCCTGCTGGCCTTGCTTGGCCAGGAAAAAGTGAAAAACAACGCACTTGCAACCAAATTACATAAATCATGCAACACGCGCAGCTTTGTCGGCATGATTACTGAAAAACCGAAATGGGAAATGGCCCTTAACGCGTTGATAAACATCAGCGACACTGACAGGAAAAACAGGAAAACCCGTCCGGCAGAACAGCGGCTGACCTGGTTGTTCAGTCACAGCGCCCATATTGAATTCTGTCAGATAACTCCCCGTCTGCAGAAAAAAAGGAAAAACGGCGGCTGGACCAAAGGCAGACCCGTGGCACTGAAAAACCTGTACAAAAATTATCTTGAAATGGAAGGACTGACTGAGCAGGACCGCAATGTCTGCCGCGCAATTTCCGATGAATATTACCGCACAGGAATGGGGTACCATAAAACTGAATATTATTTTGATAACACCATAGCCCTGCCGGCGCTGGTCGGCCATCCCCTTCTTTTTCTGAAAGATTCACCAGATGTTAGAGTTGAGCTTGTCCTGTCCGAGCCTGCCCTGCAATTACAAAAAGAAAAAGACAAACTGAAACTGTCAATATCCCCTGTAGTCACTGACTCCGAAGAAGCAGTAGTGGTGGTACAGGATACTCCCACCCGTTTCAAGGTAGTCCGGTTTTCTCAAAAACATCAGCAAATCTGCAAGATTCTCGGCACGGGACTGACCATTCCTGAATCAGGAAATAAACTGATTAAACAGGTAATTGACTCCATGTCATCTGTAGTAACGGTTCATTCAGATCTTGCGGCAGACCATAACAATGAAACCATCAAGGCGGACAGCAGGCTTCATGCCCATCTTCTTCCCCGCCAGGATGGAATTTGTCTTGAATTTCTGGTTAAACCCTTCGGTTCCGGTGGTTCAAGTTTCAGACCCGGCAAAGGGAGCAAAAGCGTCCTCAGCGAAATTAAAGGGAAAAAGATTCAGGCAAACCGGGATTTGTTTCAGGAAAAAATTCTGCTGAACAAAATTATCAAGTCCTGTCCCACCCTTGACCGACTTGAAGCAGTGGAACACCAGTATCTGGTGGATGAACCGGAAGATGCGTTGGAGCTGTTACTGGAATTAAAGGAATGTGGAGATGATGTTGTGCTTGAATGGCCCAGGGGTGAAAAACTGGCAGTTCGCAAAAAAGTCTCCTCTAACAGCTTTTCCCTCCAGATTAAAAAGGACAGGGATTGGTTTCAAGCCACGGGGTCGCTGGATATTGATGATTCCCTTGCTCTTGATCTGAACAAACTGTTGGATATGTTGAGCAGGGCTACCGGTCGTTTTATCCCCCTTGACGATGGAACATTTCTGGCAATAACCAGACAGTTACGCAAAAGGCTCGAAGAACTGGCCGCGTTTTCAGAAAGAGACGGCAGGGGAGTACGCTTTGCCCCGCTGGCTGCCCTGGCCCTTACTGATCTCACCGAAGAGGCAGGGGAACTGAAATGTGATAATGCATGGAAGCAGCATTGCAGGCAATTAAATGAAGTTGTAAAATCCAGTATTCCGTCCACTCTTCAGGCCTCGTTACGGGATTACCAGAAAACAGGATTTAACTGGTTGGCCCAGCTCTCTCATTGGGGAGTCGGGGGCTGTCTTGCCGACGATATGGGGCTTGGCAAAACAGTGCAGGCCCTGGCTGCAATTCTGCTGCGGGCCGCCAGGGGGCCATCTCTTGTTGTGGCGCCTTTATCCGTTACATCCAACTGGCAGGATGAGGCCCGCCGCTTTACTCCAACCTTGAATGTTATTGTCTTCGGCCCCGGTGGCCGGCAGCAGGTGATTGCCGACCTGCAGCCTTTTGATCTGCTTATCGTCAGTTATGGACTTTTGCCCATTGAAGAAGAACTTCTCTGCAAGGTGAAATGGCAGACAGTGGTTCTTGATGAGGCGCAGGCCATAAAAAACATGAAAACCAGACGGTCAAAAGCAGCCATGCAGTTACAGGCTGAGTTCAGAATCATCACCACCGGCACTCCTGTGGAAAATCATCTTGGCGAGCTGTGGACACTTTTTAATTTTCTTAACCCTGGCCTGCTTGGTTCATTTAAAACGTTCACTGAAAAATTCGCCATCCCGATTGAACGTAATCAGAACACTCAGGCCCGCAACCGACTGCGCAAATTAATCCGTCCGTTTATCCTGCGTCGTCTGAAAACCGATGTTCTCCAGGAACTGCCGGACAAGACGGAAATTACCCTGACTGTGGAAATGAGCAGGGAAGAAATGCTGCTCTATGAAGCCCAACGCCTCAAGGCCCTGGAAAACATCAGCGCGCATGATGATGAAGGAGCCGGGCAGCAGCATTTGCGCATACTGGGTGAAATAATGAAACTGCGGAGATTATGTTGCAATCCACGTCTGGTTCTTCCGGACAGCGATATTAAAAGCTCAAAACTCAAAGTATTTGGTGACACCCTGAATGAGCTTCTATCCAGTAAGCACAAGGCCCTTGTTTTCAGCCAGTTTGTCGATCATTTGAAGATTATACGCCGTTTTCTTGAGGAGAAAAATATCAGTTATCAGTATCTGGACGGCTCTACGCCGATAAAAAAGAGAAAACAAATAATAAGCAGTTTTCAAAATGGATATGGAGATGTGTTTCTTATCAGCCTGAAGGCAGGCGGGTCAGGACTGAATCTCACTGCTGCGGATTATGTCATTCACATGGATCCCTGGTGGAATCCGGCAGTGGAGGATCAGGCATCTGACCGGGCCCATCGCATTGGCCAGGAAAGGCCTGTGACCGTTTACCGCCTGGTGGTTAAAGACTCCATTGAAGAACAGATCGTTGATCTGCATAAACAAAAACGTGAACTGGCAGAAAGCCTGCTTGAAGGGGCGGATTCCGCAGGGAAAATATCTGCAGGGGAACTGCTGAGTCTGCTGCAGGGCAAAGAGTTGGGGAAATCTTAACCCCCCGGTGTTACTGGTACGCCATACCTCTTTTCAGATTTTCAGGGAATGGCGGTTACCGTGGAAATAGCTCAAAGCTGAAAGCTCAAGGCTCAAAGTAAAAGAAGCTCTAATTTGCTGGTTCCCGAACTCCAGTTTGGGAACTATAAACTGGAAGCTCCTGCTTCCCCACTTCCTTGAGCACACAATTTAATAAACTGCAAGAGCGTATTTGCATTGTTCGTCGTGCCCGTCCAGGGAATGGCGGTTACCGTGAAAATACGTGCAACAATTGCGCATTTTCATGTTTGAGGGTGGGAAGATGCCTGTCATGAAAGTTTAGGTTAAAGTCAAGGGGTCTTGCCTTACCAATCGGAGCAATCAGGAGAAGAGTTGTGGCTGCAAAACGCAGAAAAAAGAAAAAAAAGAAGAAAAACCATATGGACCCGGCTGATGTGCTGTCTGGCAAAACAGGTATCAGCGCACTGGAACTGATTCGTATGATTCATGCTGTCAATCCCACGGCACGCAATATTCCCAAAAAGGAAGCGGATAGACGTTACAGGCTCAAATCGCAGCTTCAAAGCCTGCTTATTAACAGGTTCGGGGACAGTCTGATTGTAGAGGAAGAGCCTGGACGCCCTGACATAGCGGGGCTTAAACTCAGACATTTCAGTGAAGATGCCTGTCATGCTGTTGTGAAGGAGCTTGATGATAATGCACGCCAGTGGATTTACAGGCACGTGAGCCATGCTGAGACACAGGGGCACGGCGACTACCCTGCAGGCAGTGATGACGGCGCGGAAAAACTCCGGACTGATATAGCCAACCGCCAGACAGATGCGCACTCTGCCGACAAAGATTCCAGGCTGGATGCACTTTCTGTGGAAGAGCTTATACGCACCGGACGCAAGGCCCTGGAAGAGTATGATTATGACATGTGCGGGAAATGTTTTACCCGTGCCTTTGAAATGGCCCCGGACAACGTTGAAATTGCAGTTACTCTCCTGGAATTCCTTGTTGATTTCATGGGGGCTTATGATAAGGCTTTTCAGCTTTTTCAGTCCATGTCCCTGAAGCTTAAAAAGAATATCGTACTGGAGGAACTTGCAGCGCTTGCCCTTATCCGTTCAGGCAAGGAGGATATTGCCGTGAACATGGTGAAGAATGCCTCCAGTCCCCGGGCGGCGGAGGTATATATGCTTGCCTGCCGTGCTGCCATTGACAGGTCTGAAGCAGACAAGGCGGAGGAATATCTGCACACGCTGAAACATGGGGCATGTGATGATTTTTTGCAGGAAATAAACCGGCTGGAAAATGATATTCACAATTTGAGCATTCAGGGGCTTGAACCAGAAGTGCAAAGGATGCTCGCTGCCGACAAGGCCGGAGACCTGCTTGAGGCCGCTGATATTGCATCAGCAATACTTGAGAAGTGGCCGGAAAACATGGACGCAAGGTCTATACGCAGGAAATTTGCCGGTTGGAAAAGGGAAAAAGAGATTAAACGTCTGCTTAAAAACGCTGACAGGGCAGCAGGCGAAGGCCGGTATTATAACGAGGCGGAATTTCTCAAAAAGGTAATCAGGCTCAAGGGCGAAAGCGTTCAAAAGGCGTTGCGCACGCGTCTGAATAATACCCTGCAAAAGGCGGAAGAGGCGGAACGAAAGAGTAAAATTTCCCGTATTCTTACCCTGATGGAGCAGAATATGACTGTTGAGGCCCTGACGCAATATGCAGCCCTTGATCAAAAACTGCGGGCAGAAATCCTGAATCACTCAGACAATAAACTTTTCTCTGTCATGGAGCAGCTTGTCATGGCATGGAAAAACATAAAACCGGCCAGGGCAGCCAGGGCTGTCTGCGACTTTGTTGAGGCAATAGATACAGTTGCACAGGGAGGCAATATTGTAGCTGAGGCGCGCAGGCTTGAGCCGTTTGCTGATATTTTAAGGCTTCTTCCCGATGCTAAAAATTTTTTCCGAAAAGCAGAAGAGTATTTACGTACCGAGAAACGGAATAAGGCGATGGAGCTGCTTGACCGTGCGGAACGGTATAAAAAAGAGGGAGATATAATGCAGGCATCAGATATTCTGCGCGGTGTGGCTCTTGAATACTTAGATGAAAGGGATAGAGAGCGTCTGCAGAATTTGTCTCTCTCCATAGCCGGAACGGAGAAGATACGTCTGCTTGAACATGCATGCGAAGATGCGCGGAGACAGGATAACTGGATAGAGGCCCGGAATATCGCAAGGCGGCTTATTGGGGCTGCGGAAGTTAAAGACAGATCTGCATGGAGAGAAAAGGAGGCGGATTTTGCAGCAAGGGCCACTGCCCAGTGGCATCTGCACAAGATTGATATCAGCGGGCTTCCAACCTCTGCTTTTACTGATTTCAACAATTCCATTTATTTTTTCAAGGAAAAAACAAAAACCTGGCTGCTTTCAGACCACAACAGACTGATTATTAAATCAGGCTATGGCAGATGGATATGTCTGGCCATATTCAGCATACAGGATCAGGCATTTCAGGAAGCCATTGTGTTTCGTGCTCCTGTGGAATTGAGCAGATGCGACATGGTAGTCTATGACGATGAGCTGTACTTGACTGATACATCATGCCGGTTCATTGCGGTGCGAATCGACCGGCCTGAAATCACTCAATGGCAGGATATGAACGGACTTATTTCCCCGGAAAGTGCAGAGTACGTTTACTGTTTTCCCGCTTCAGGACGGATGTGGGCGGATATGTCCATTTTTTCCACCGGTCTGGAGTTGATGCTGGTAATAAATACTGCAAAAAGAATCGTTGACAGGAAGCTCAAGATTGATTCCATCCCGGTGGTCCTGAACCGGCACGGTGAAGCGCTGTTAGCCAGTCAGCCATATGACTCACCCGTAATAAATATTTATTCCCCTTCCGGCAGGCTGCGTGAGAAGCACAGAGTCCGCCTGGATATGCAGACATTTTCCTGCACCATGCATCCAAATGGAAAGGATTATGTTATAGCCCCTTTCACAATGCAATGTGATGAGATGCATGTGACTGACCCGCACGAAAATTCAGAGGAAGAAGCGCCATGCATGTTTCTTGAAACAGTGTTGGCAGATGGCAGCCCGGGCAGTATTCAAGAGGAAATATTTACTATTCCAGGTGCTGAAGGAGAGGCGCCACACATACTTTGCACCTCTTTTAACAAGGGCATAATATTCCTGCGTTGTGTTGATTCCAGTATGTTTCCAAATGAACGATTGCTGGCATTCAGGCCTGAAAAAAATAGTTGGAAGCTTTTGTACAATGCCGGTATTCCCAGGCATACTGCCTGTTTTATTGATGAGCGCAGCGAGAATGTGGTTCTCTTCAGCGTGGGGCGTCAATTTGCACATGCATGTAACCTGGGAGAAATTCCTCCGGAAAACATTGTGGATTATGACGACATTATAGAATTAGGCCAGGATTTACCAAGCTTTTCGCTGCAGTTTGCTACATGCGGGGAACCGGAATATCTGAGACAGCAGGCTGAGACCTTCCTCAAGAAACTGGAAGGTGATGCAGATGCGGCATTACACCTGGCATCTTCCCTGCGCAGGGAAAAAGAGAATCCGGACAGGATTATTGCTTTTCTCATTGCACTGCGCCAGAAAACCATGTTCAAGTTCTACATAGAATTTCAAAAGTTTTTTTTCAAAAAATTCCCCGCACATCCCTATACCCTGATAAAACAGGCTGAAGATGCCGCATCACAAAAGAACTGGATAGAGGCAATCTCAGGGCTGGAAGACATTGACAGGGAAAATCTTGATGACGAGTTGCACTGCCATATATGCCATATCCTGGGCATTTCATATATCAACATGCATAATCCTGAAAAGGCCATTGAATACATTGAGGAGGGCTTGACTCTCAGGGGTGGAACTTGTGAACTTGATGAAATGCTGGAATTCGCACGACTGAGCATTGGAGACCATGATCAGATTGAGCTGCCCCATACGTGGAAAATATTCGATACCGTGGATAATTTTCTATCTGAGCAGGACTGGATGGGGGCTATACATTTCATAGAGCATCATTGCCTGGTGCATCAAAATAATCTCCAGCTTCTTGCAAGACTTACAAAGGCATGGCTGAATGTAGAGGTGTTGGAGGGAACCCCTGCGTGGTTGTGCAAAATTATATCACTCGCACATTTTTGTGAATTACATGGATCGCACTTCCAGGGAAAAACCATTATACTGCCGAAGTTTATAAAAGTATGGTCAAAAAGTGAACTTCTTGATCTTGCGAAGCAGGCTGAACTGATTCTCAACGGATAAAACGACAGGCACCAGTACCCTCAACTTTTTCTGAATTGAGCATTTTTATATCATCAAGGCTGTTTTGGAACGGACGGATAGAGTCCCAGGAGAGACTCTTCCATCTCCCTGGCCGATGTGAATCTCCGGGCAGGGTCATACGCCAGGGCCTTTTTAATAAACCTGTCCCAGTTTTGATCACATGCGGGATTGATGTTCGAAAGTTCGCCGCCCTGCCGCGGGAAGCATCCGGTGAGCATCTTGTAAAGCATGACCCCAACGGAATAGATGTCGGTTTGCGGTATTACTTTTTTCCTGGCAAGCTGCTCAGGGGCTGCATATTCTCCAGAGCCAATAATGATATTTGAAGGAAGGATCCCTTTCAGTGGGTATGAATCCATATATACTAAACCAAAGTCAGCAATATTTATAATACCATTTTCTGTGAACAGGATGTTATCGGGTTTTATATCTCTGTGAACAATACCCATTTCATGGAGATACTGGAGGACTCTCAGTATCTCCTGCGTATATTTTACAGCCTGCTCCAATTTGATGACCCTGGTTGTTACATGCCCTCCACCCATGATATCCCTGAGACTGGTGGTGAAAAAATCCGTTATAAAAAACGGCTTGTTCCTCCAATAATCAAAATCCCATAAAGGGAGGACGTTTGGGTGGCTGAGCTGCCGTAGAATCTCACCCTCGCGCTTGAAAATTTCCTTCATGGCCTCCATGCCAAGTAATTCTGCAAGCACTGGATTGGGCTGCAGCAGTTTCAATGCCCCGGCCTTACCTGTTTCAGGAAGGGAGACTTTGAATACTACGCTCCATGTCCCTCTGCCCAGAAACCGCTGAAGCTGATATTTACCGATTGTTTTCACCTGTTCCTCGCAAACAGACGCTGGGCATAGGTCTCCGGCAAGCCCAGTTCCAGTATTCTGCCGACAACATCTTCCACCGGGTAGTCACAGAAACGCACTTCCAGCTCCCGTGAGCCAGGATCCCATATAAGGTACTTTGCCCTGTAATCCCCGTCTCTTGGCTGTCCTACAGAGCCGGCATTTATGAGATGTTTTGCATCAGGCTTCAGAAATACCTTTCCCTTCCCAAGAGGAAGGGAGATAATTTCCTTTCCTGTGGACAGTTGATAATGTGCCAGTTCATGGGTATGGCCAACAATGACCATATCCTGCTTCATGGAAGATAAAACCCTTGCGATTCCTCTGCGAGGGACCATGAACAGGTAAGTTTTAAACGAGGCTGGTGGGAATCCGTGTACTATAAAAGCGCCTGCCCACTCCATGGTTCGCGGCAGCCTGCCAAGGAATTCAAGACTGGCATCACTCAGAAGTCTTCTGGTAATGGTCAGTACCGGCTGAACATAAGGATTAAAGTATTTATCAGCCGCAA
>WFRQ01000376.1 GCA_015486425.1 Deltaproteobacteria bacterium
AATAAATACAGTTAATCCAGGTAGGCAAAATGCGGTATTTGGGTTGTGGCCCCAAAGGTCGTGAGTTCAAATCTCATCGCTCACCCCAGTAAATTCAAGGGGTTACGGCAAACAAGCTGTGACTCCTTTTCTTTTTAGTCACCTATTAGTCACCTCCTGCGATCCTTCCATCAGCATTAAAAAATCTCCCTGAAACAAAAAAAGGAAACCAAGCCTGACTGCTTGATTTCCTTATGAAATATTCTGGCGTCCCCGACCGGATTTGAACCGGTGTTGCCGGCGTGAAAGGCCGGTGTCCTGGACCTGACTAGACGACGGGGACGTTATTTTTCAATGCACAAAAATATGGTGGGCCGTACTGGGCTCGAACCAGTGACTCTCTGCTTAAAAGGCAGATACTCTACCGACTGAGTTAACGGCCCTTGTGTATGCCCTGCGTTAACAGGCAGCCATTGATATCATGTGGAGCTTTGCTTGTCAACTACCCTGAAATAAAAATTAATATGGGGCTTCTATCATGAACTTCCACAGATATCCTGCGCTATTGATCATGCTATTTTAATTTCTCTAACCGACAACCAACAGCCCTGCCGAAGCAGACCTCCTGTCTATTGCTATACACGCATCTGCCCTGCCCTGGTGGCTGCTCCAAAAAACCTTTAAAATGCCCATCGCAGGTACACAAACTGTGGGAAAACCTCCATCTGCAATTCATGATGTTTCTCCATGGAACCGAAACATATGACATAAACAGGATAATTTTATGACATGATCTGTTTGCAGGCAAATATTACGGCTGTTATGATGCCATGTATTTTTATTTCAGATTGCCTGGTCATGACAGTATGGCTCCACATTATAATGAACAGCACAAAAGGCCTTTTATGGCTAAAATGTTCATCAATAGAATGGAGTCTAATGACTGAACACATTACGAATTTAACCACAGGGGGTATAAAGTGAAGATTCTTGTTACAGGCGGTGCCGGTTTTATTGGTTCAAACGTGGTTGATGCATATATAAAGGCCGGGCATGAAGTTGTTATCGTTGATAACCTCTATTCCGGCAAGTGGGAAAACATAACCCCTGATGCAAAATTTTATCTTATGGATATCAGGGCAGATGAATTTATGAAAGTGCTTGAGAGGGAAAAGCCGGATGTTATAAACCACCATGCAGCCCAGATATCCGTTCCTGCGTCAGTTGAGGACCCGCGGTTTGATACAGATGTAAATGTCAAGGGTTTTGTAAATATTCTGGAATGCGCTCGCACCGCAGGCACAAAAAAGATAATTTTCATCTCCTCCGGCGGGGCAATATACGGTGAGGCAACTGAATACCCTACATCCGAGGATTATCCACCGCAGCCACTTTCACCATATGCAATAGCCAAATCAGTGTCAGAAGACTACCTCGCATTTTATAACCACCAGTACGGAATGGATTACACAGTTCTTCGTTATGCCAATGTCTATGGTCCCAGGCAGGTTCCACATGGTGAGGCAGGTGTAGTGGCGATTTTCATGGACAGGCTCATTAACAGGCAACCATGTACCCTGTACCATTTTGAGGATCAGCCGGATGGAATGGTTCGTGATTACGTGTTTGTAGGCGATATAGTCAAGGCCAATCTTCGAGCCCTTGAAGCCGGAAGCGGAAAGGCGTTTAATATCGGCACAGGCGTTGAGACACGTACCCGCAGGCTGTTTGATGAAATTTTCAAGGCTGTTTCATCCAGGGTAGATATACCGGCGGAGCTGGCCGAACCTGCCAGCAGGACTGCCCGTGGAGGTGATCTCACCCAGAGCTGCCTGAAGATTGAAAGGGCCGCCAGGGAACTGGGCTGGAAGCCTGAGACTGATCTTGACAAGGGCCTTGAAAAAACCCTTGAGTGGCGTCTCTCCAGGTAATGTGCTGTGAAGATAGCGCTGTTTCAGTTTACTCCTGTTCCCGGAAATATTGACAGGAACAGTGAGGCTGTCTCAAATGCGGTAAGGGATGCAGGCCGAAAAGGTGCATCCCTTGTCCTGCTTCCTGAGCTCTGGTCCACAGGCCTGCTTTCCGGTGAAAAAGCGACTGAGGCTGCGGCCCGCACCCCCCGGCTGCTTGAAAATCTGATGCTCCTCAGTGACGAATATGGTCTGATTGTAGCAGGAACTCTGCCTGAGATGGACAGGAAAGCAGACACGCATCAGATGCCTCTAATCTGGAATACTGCCTTTGTAACTGATGCCCGCGGTATTGTAAGTAAATACAGAAAGATAAATCTCTTTTCTCCAATGGGCGAACACAGGGTATTCGCGCCTGGAAGCACCCCTGTGGTATTTGATGTACCAGGTCATAATGGTGTCAGGGCAGGTCTTATGACATGCTTTGACCTGAGGTTTCCGGAGCTTTCCCGAGAACTGGCATGGAACGGGGCAGACATGCTTCTTGTCTCGGCCCTGTGGCCCATGGTGCGAAAGGACCATTTTGAGCTTCTGCTAAGGGCACGTGCTGTTGAAAACCAGTGTTTCTGTGTGGGCACAAACGCCTGCGGCCATAGCGGAACCACGGAATTTGCAGGTGCCTCGTCTGTAATAGACCCTTCAGGCACACTGCTTTGTCAAGCGGACAATACAGAGGCTCTTTTGGTTCAGGAAATTGATCTCTCTGCCATGGCTGAGGTGAGGAAACGTTTTCTGTCAGCACACCCCCCCAGGCACTGGGCATGTCATAATAAAAAAATCCTTACTCTTGAACAGCTTCAGAAGATTGCAGATGCAAGGCGCAGTTCCGGGCAGAAGATGGTTTTTACAAATGGCTGTTTTGACATTCTGCATGCAGGTCATGTGAGCTATCTTCAGGAGGCAAGGCGTCAGGGCGATTTTCTTGTGATAGGGCTAAACAGCGACAGCTCGGTACGTGGCATAAAGGGAGAGGAGCGGCCTGTAAATTCTGAGAAAATGAGGGCTGAAGTGCTTTCAGGCCTTGAATGTGTTGACTATATAACCATGTTCAGTGAGCCCACACCTGAAATCTTGATAGATTCCATCCTGCCGGATGTCCTGGTAAAGGGAGCCGACTGGGCAGAGGATCAAATTGCAGGCGCTGCCACTGTTAAGTCACATGGAGGCAGGATAGTACGCATCCCGTTTATTTATAAGGTTTCAACCACGGAAACTATCAGAAAAATCAAGAATTCCTGACAATCAGCCTTTCCCCTGGCTCCCTATCTTTATTCACAGTGCATGTCACATTGAAAGATAAAACGTGGATGTGTTATTCTCCGGATATTTATCAACTATATCCGAAGACCACACGGTTACTGTCACCACCGCCTGTCCTGTCTGCTGCAGTTCCTGCATGGTAAAACCTGTGTCAACACTCCCGCTCTGACCTGGTTCAAGTGAATCAATAAAATACTGGTCAGGCACTCCATTGATGGTTACCTCCACCACGATATTCCACACGGTAAGTGTGCCCCTGTTCTGAACTGAAACTCCAAGCATGGCATTTTCCGGAACACCTGCCTCAGGGGGCTGGTAGGGGTGCCAGAAATAGCCTGCGGTTGCAAGGTCGTCATAATCTTCAAATCTGTCTTTTATCCTTCTAAAGTCCACAAGCCCGATTCCAAAGGCCGGATCATGCCCTGGCTCTCCGGTATCATCTGCATAGGCTATTACCAGCCCGGTTGCCGCAGGTGCAGGCAGGGATTCCTGGGACATAAGACCTGCAATTGATCCTGTAACAAATGCAGCCGCTGCTGATGTCCCGTCTGTTTTGACCACCAGACCTTCTCCAAGAGCCGCAAATACCCCGTACCCAGGGGCTGCCATATCAATTTCCTGGCCAGTATTGGAAAAATCCGGGTGCTGCCCAAGGGCGTCGGTTGCTCCTACCGCAATGACACCAGGGTATCTGGCAGGATACGCAGCCTGATCCATACCATCATTTCCAGAAGCCGCCACAAGGGTTACACCATTATCAATGGCATACTGCACTGCGGCCTGCACGGCCATGTCATCACCTGTTCCTGCAAGGCTGAGGTTTATTATGTCAGCCCCCATATCAACGGCTGTTACAATGCCCTTTGCAATGGTGAAACCATCTCCCCTTGCCTGATCATTCAGGACCTTTATGTCTATGAAAGATACCTCTGGCGCCACCCCTGGAAGCATTTCATTGCTGCCGCCAATTATAGAGGCCATGATGGTGCCGTGCATTGCCTTTGATATCTCTGACTCATCAGCGGAATCATCTGCCACTTCCCTGCCTGAATCAAGCAAATCCACTGATGTGATTCGTGATGCATCAATCAGTACAGTGTCTCTGATACCGGAATCCACCAGTGCAACTGTCACGCCCTCTCCCCATAAGGCATTTGAACCATCAATTCCCAGGGCAGAAAGTCCCCCTGCCCCTACAGGCGCAAAGGCAGATGAAGGGAAAGCGGGACCGGGGCCTGG
>WFRQ01000377.1 GCA_015486425.1 Deltaproteobacteria bacterium
CACCTTGCCGAGGTTATCCGCGGCAATGCGGATGAACTGCTCGGGCGTCAGGAGGTGCAGAGGCTGCTTGATGCACTTGCAAGGACCAGTCCAAAGGCAGTGGAAGAGGTTACTGAAAGCCTTACCCTGGGGATTATTCAGAAGGTGCTTCAGAATCTGGTAAGGGAAAAAATTTCAATCAGGGACCTGCTTACAATCACTGAGACTCTGGCAGATTATGCAGGCATGACAAGGGACCCGGATATTCTTACTGAATACGTGAGACAGAAGCTTGGCAGGGCCATTGTTAAGCCTCTTGTCACTGCTGACAACATGCTGCCTGTAATAACTATTGATCCGGCTATTGAGGAGATGGTCAGAAACAGCGTACAGCAGACTGAACATGGAAGTTTCCTGGCACTTGATCCGGCCCAGGCACAGCGAATTATTAAATCTGCGCAGTCGGCAGTTGAAGAGGCGTCTGCCAGGGGCTATCAGCCTGTGCTGCTTACAAATCCCGCTGTAAGGCGTCATATCAGAAAACTGGTTGAGAGGTTCATGCCGGATGTAAGTGTCCTTTCCCACGCGGAGATTCCAGGGAATGTGAAACTTGAGTCAATAGCGGTGATCAGGTAATGCAGCACCCCCTGAGCAGATACGTGTCAAGCAAAAAAATGTTGTGTGAAAAGCGGCTTTCCGTTATGGGAATTCATCATAGAGAAGGGTGAGCAGTTACCTATGAATATAAGAAGATTCAGAGCACATAACGTCAGTGAGGCCCTATCCATGGTAAAGGCCGAGATGGGAGATGATGCGGTTATCCTCAGTACTGCAAGACGCAGGATAAAGGACAGCTCCGCGGGTACTGCCACCAGCATTGTGGAAGTTGTGGCAGCCATGGATTTTGACGCAGAAGAGCTGGAGTCAAAACATAGTTTGCGCTCTTCTGAAAGCCATGACATGCATCAGGAGGAGGCAGGCAGCAGTGGGCGCATTTCAGATATGAGGCAGGGTACAGCCGGCGCTGTGAAAAAATCTCGGCCTGTGTCAGGCCGGATCCTCAAGGCATCCGTCAACAGTGATACAGGAAATTCTAATCCTCTATCACAACCTGAAAACCCAGGTCAGACGCAGGTTGCAGATAGTGGTGAAAAGGATGTACTGCGTCAGGAAATTACAGAACTCAGGGCCCTTGTGGAAAAGATGCTGAACTTCGGAGTGACGCAGCAGGGCGGGGCTGAAGGTGCCGGGTCCGCAATGACTGCTGACCATTTCGAGCCAAGAGGCGCTGCTCTTTCATCTTCGCGTTATCCTCTGATGGTGATGCAGGAGGTGTTTGATTTCCTTGGAATGGACCCTGTAATTCAGCGCGGGTTAGCATCTGCCTTTTTGAAGGTTCATCCTTCCAACAGGCCTGTTAATCACAGAACTGTATATTCATGGCTCAGAAATTACTGCAGTGAGAGGGTTGTAAGAGGGCCGCTGGCGCATTCTGATGACAGGCCGTGCTGGTGGGCATTTATCGGGCCTACCGGTGTGGGCAAGACCACTACCCTTGCCAAGGTCGCGGCCCATCTTAAGTTTCGCCATGGCCTCAGGGGCCACCTCGTAACTGTTGATACCTACAGGCTGGGTGGCGTTGAGCAGCTCAGGAAGTATGCGGCCCTAATGGAAATACCATTTTCTACCGCTAAAAATAGTGGAGAGCTTGTTGGTATTTTTTCAGACAACAGGGACCTTGATTTTATCCTTGTTGATACCATTGGCCGTAACACCAGATCATCAGAGCATAACGTTGAGCTTGGCAAGATGTTCGATGCAGTGCCTGGCCTTATGGCGCAGGCATTCCTGTGTGCCACCTACAGATCTGAGGATATGGCGGCTACTGTCAGGACCTACAGGCAGTTTCCTGTTTGCGGCTGGACAATAAGCAAGACAGATGAGACCGGCTCTCCCGGGGCCCTGTGCACGCCGGTGCTTGGCTGGAGGCTTCCGCTTTCCTACATAACCAATGGCCAGAGGGTGCCTGAAGACATTAAAAATGCTACGCGCGAGAATGTGATGGAACTGTTATTTTCAAAAGGAGATGCCCGTTTCAGTAGTGACAGCGGATGTGTCCATGTAAATCCTGCCGGTAATGAAAAAAGAGATATTGCGACCGGGCATGCTGCAACTGTAGAGGGACAGAGATGAATCAGGCTGCAACCTTGAAAAAATGGAAAGAGAACATAATGGCAGAGGATGAGATGTTCACTTCAGCCCGCACAGCTCCAAAGCCCGCGGTAAATCCTCGGGTCATGTGTTTCAGTAGCGGCAAGGGTGGCGTTGGCAAGACAAGTATGGTTACAAATATTGCCCTGGCCATGGCAAAGCTCGGAAACCGGGTCCTGATACTTGACGCAGACCTTGGCCTTGCCAATGTGGACGTGATCCTCGGGCTGTCGCCACGGTACTCAATAAAGCACCTGTTTTCAGGTGAAAAGACCCTGGAGGAGATACTGGTACAGGGGCCGGGCGGGATTCAGATTCTTCCCTCAGGCTCAGGGGTGCCGGAGCTTGTAAATCTCAGTGAAGGTGAAAAACTCATGCTGTTAAGCGAAATGGAACGTCTTGAGTCACCTCCTGAGATCATGCTCATTGACACCGCCGCTGGAATAGCTGACAATGTCCTCTATTTTAATATTGCAGCAAGACAGAGGGTTGTGGTAGTGACTCCTGAGCCCACTTCCATTACAGATGCCTATGCGCTTATAAAGGTGCTGTCAGGCAGGCACCAGATTCGTGATTTCATGATACTTGTGAACTGGGTCAGGAATGAACAGGAGGCCCGCAAGGTCTTCAAACAGCTTTCAGCAGTGGCTGACAGATTTCTTGGCATGTTGAGGCTGCTTTATATCGGTTATATCCCGAGGGATACAGCAATTTCCAGGGCTGTTCGGCAGCAGAAACCGGCCCTTGAGCTCTATCCTGATTCAAAGGCGTGTAAACAGTTTATTAATGTGGCGGAAAATATCCTGAATACTGAAAATCAGTGCAGGGATGACGGAAATATAAAATTTTTCTGGAAGCAGCTCCTTGGTATATGAGAATGAATGGCCAGGAAAAATTGACAATAAGGGATTACACTGAAGAGTTTTTCGGTGACGGGAAACCTCTGACTCCTGATAGGCGCCAGGAGCTTATAATCAGATATACGCCTCTGGTGAAGTATGTTGCAGGGCGTCTTGCCTCAAGACTGCCTGCCCACATAACGCCTGAGGATGTAGTGGGTGCCGGTATCATAGGTCTTATGGATGCAATTGAGAAATTCGACAACTCCAAGAAGATCAAGTTCAAGACCTATGCAGAGTTCAGGATACGTGGGGCCATACTTGATGAGCTGCGTTCTATGGACTGGGTGCCCCGTTCAGTCAGGAAAAAGGCCACACAGCTTGAAAAGATCTGCCGCAGACTTGAAAAGGATCTTGGACGTCCGCCTGAAGATGAAGAGCTGGCCGAGGCTATGGATATGGATATGTCTGCCTTTTATAAACTCCTTGATCAGACAAGGAGCGTCCAGTTCCTTGATATTGACGTAATAAGAAGGAGGATGCCTGAGGGTAACGAGGATGATCTTTTTGATCTTATTGCAGATGAGGGAGAACATGATCCGTTTGAACTGTTGAACCTTTCGGAAGTAAAGGAGCTGCTGGTAAACTCCATTACAAAACTTCCTGAAAAGGAGAAGCTGGTAATCTCTCTCTACTATTATGAACAGCTTACCATGCGCGAGATTGGTGAAATTATGGGATATACGGAATCACGCATTTCCCAGATGCACACCACGGCCATGATGCGGCTCAGGGCTGATATAGGCACACTCCAGGAAGAACTTGACGGGGAAATGGTGATGTAGGCGGCCGGTCCGCGTGTCTTTTTCTTAGAGTTACATCTCTGCTACACCTGTTTTTTTGTTTTCAGTGTTTGATAAATATTTTTTACATGCCGATGATAAATAAAAGCCTGAGAGGCAGTGGACGGCCCGGACAGAGTGGAAAAAATATACCGGGTCATAAAACCGTACAGGAAAATTTATCAGGAGGCAAAAATGGCAATTGATTATAACATGACGGTTATGATCGTAGATGATTTTGCTACCATGCGCAGGATCGTAAAAAATATTCTAACGCAGCTTGGATTTAAAAATTTTGTTGAGGCAGATGACGGTTCAGTGGCGTGGGAGATGCTTCAGAAAAATCCTGCAGATTTTATAGTATCTGACTGGAATATGCCCAAGATGACAGGTATAGAGCTGCTCAAGAAGGTCAGGGCAGATGATAATCTCAAGGATATTCCATTTCTTATGGTTACCGCAGAGGCACAGAAGGAGAATATCGTTGAGGCCGTAAAGGCACGGGTAAGCAACTATATTGTTAAACCCTTTACCCCTGAGACACTTGGTGAAAAGATAGAAAAGATTTTTGTCTGAAAGGGCAATATGGGAGCATTCCCCGTTTGTCCCAATATCATAACTTGCTGCAGCTATGTAACTTTTTGAGACTGGTTCTGAAACTGTTATGATGTCTCACGAACGTTTTATGCAGGCTTTCTCGCAGAACAAGCCTCAAAAAGCCACACAGCCTTCGCAATAATAGAAAAGGTGGGACAAACAGGGAATGCTCCCATCCCGAGCAATATCCCCGGACATGAAAATCTGATGTGCCCGCCGCGTGTTTTCATGGTAGCTTGCGTATTATCCGTCAGCGAAACAGCAATTGCCTGACGTGACAATTTATATAGAACCGCGTGTGTTTTCATGGTAATCGCCATTCACGGCGCGGGCACAACGAACAATGAAAATACGCTCTTGCAGTCTATTAAATTGTGTGCTCAAGGAAGTGGGGAAGCAGGAGCTTCCAGTTCATAGCTCCCAAACTGGAGTTTGGGAACCAGCAAATTAGAGCTTCTTTTACTTTGAGCCTTGAGCTTTCAGCTTTGAGCTATTTTCGGATAAACGTATATCCTTGAAAAGAGCGTTTCAAAAGTGGCTATGAGCGATATAACTC
>WFRQ01000378.1 GCA_015486425.1 Deltaproteobacteria bacterium
GACTGTTCGAGAAACCCCTGCGCTATGGTGCCGATACTGTCAGAGCCCGGATTACCCTCTATGGGGTCACCACTTGCCTCGGTCTGCTCAAAAAGATTACGGCCCTTTGCACTGAGCCCTGCGGGATTTGTAAAAGTATAGAGGGTAAGCTGAACCTGCCCCAGAACATTACCGTCTGCATCAGACGCGCTCAGCAGGCCATACGGGTCAACGGTTATATCCACAGTGCCCTGGGGAATGGCAAATTCAGGCTGCAGCCTGTCGCCGTTTGATGTCACTATGTAGCCATCCCTGTCTGTCTTGAATGAACCATCCCTTGTGTAATATTCCATGCCGTTACTCAGAATCTTGAACATGCCCTTTCCCTCAATGGCAAGGTCAAGCTGGTTGCCTGTGCTCACATAGTCACCCTGGGTAAATATACGCTGAACAGCGGCAGGCCTTGAGCCCATACCTACCTGCATGCCTGTGGGAAGCTGTGTGCCGTCAGCATTCTGGGCTCCGGGCAGTCTTGTGGTCTGATAGATAAGGTCCTCGAAACTTGCCCTGCTTCGCTTGTAACCGGTGGTATTTGCATTGGCCAGGTTATTGGCTATGACGTCCATGTTGAACTGCATACTGTTCATGCCTGAGGCACCGGTCCATAATGCGCGTATCATTCCTGAATATCCTCCCTGTTACTATGTCAGCCTGCCTACACTGTTCACGGCCTTGTCATCCATCTGATCCACGCTCTGCAGAGTCTTCTGCTGCAGTTCATAGGCCCGGTGCAGGTCAATAAGGTTGATCATATCCTCAAGTGTGTTCACGTTTGAAAGCTCAAGATAGCCCTGTGCAATGTTTACAGTCTCAACCGGCTGAGCCGGACCGGCATCAGGTGTGGCCTTGAAATAGTTACGCCCCATCCTCTCAAGATTTTCGGGCGCATCAAACATCATTATATCGAGCTTTCCGGCGTCTGTTTCATCCACAAAAAAATGGCCGTCAGGACTCAGGGTTATGTATTTTCCAGTTGTATCTTCAAGAACAATGGGGGCTCCGTCACCAAGCACAGGGTAGCCTTCCTGGGTGATGAGCTGTGACTGTCCGTCAAGCATGAAGTTGCCTGCCCTGGTATATCGTACTCCCGCCGGTGTCTGGACTGCGAAATAACCCTTTCCATTAATGGCAAAATCCCACTGATTCTCAGTAAACTGTACGCTTCCCATTGACATATTCTGCCATATAACCTCACCCTTTGCGGTCCTGCTGGTCCCATCCTGCTGTTTAAGCATGTACTCTTCAAAGGTAATTCCCTGCTTCCTGAAGCCCGGGGTGTCCGCATTGGCCAGATTATTGGAGGCAATATCAAGACGTCGCTCAGTCATGATGGCGCCTTCCAGTGCCTCCATGTGCCCAAGTCTTGTATAAGGATGCATGCCGGTATTTATATTCATTGCGATGTTCTCCTTGCTGCAGGATTAAACGCAAAAAATGTGCCTGTATTAAGGCGTAAACAAACCAGGCATATCTATTTGAAATAGTTGAGTTTTTCTAAAAAAGGACGGGAACGGCTATCACAGGCCTGACAAACCTTCCCTGCCAAAGGTGCAGGAAATGCATTTTTTGCCCATGCGGCAAAAAAATACGGATATGAATTGAGCGCTTGCTGGATTTGCCGTCTTTACGCAAAAGGTAACTGCTCACCCCCCCTCAAGGATGAATTCCCATAACGGAAAGTCGCTTTTCACACAACAATTTTTCTTGATACGTATCTGCTCAGGGGGTGCTGCAGATGCAAGGCGAAGGGGGCGAAGTCGTACTTCCCGTACTTCGAGCCCCCGACAACGCAACAGATGCGGTACCCCCTGAGCAGATACGCGGAATCTTCCACCGGAGTGCCATGTATGCATAAACCTGCAAGGCGCAAGGTGTTACTGCTATCAGGCACAGGGAGGGAAAAGAGATATTTCGAGTGCTATCTAACTGTATTAAAGGGATTTTTGGGCAGGATCACAAGGCGTGCATAAAATGGCAGCCATTTTGCAGAATAATGCGGGCATC
>WFRQ01000379.1 GCA_015486425.1 Deltaproteobacteria bacterium
CATAGTTCCCAAACTGGAGTTTGGGAACCAGCAAATCACTCAAATCAGGTTAGACCTTTGGCAGAGCTTGGGAGTGACTTATCTCTGAAATGACAATCTATAAAAAAATACTCGTTCGCGCCACAAACTGGATAGGCGATGCAATAATGCTCACACCAGCAGTAACCATGCTCCGGGAGCATCTCCCGGATGCGCACATAACAGTGTGCGCGCGGAGCTGGGTTTTGCCTGTATTTTCGGAAAATCCATATATTGATGCCATACTGCCTGCAGAGAGTGCCGGAGGACCCGCAGGTATCCGGGGGATAGCAGAAACTGTGGGCATGCTCAGAAGCGAAAATTTTGACCTGTCAGTCATATTTCCTAACTCGTTCAGCTCTGCCCTTACTGCATGGCTTTCAGGCATACCTGAGCGTACCGGCTATGCCGCGGATATGAGGGGAATATTCCTTACCAGGCCGCTTCCGGTCCCTGCGTGGAAGGGAACAAGGCATGAGGTGTTTTATTATTGCAATATAATCAGCAGCTTCTTCGGGACAGGCGAGATAGAAAAACCGGAGCTGCTTCTGAGGATAAACCCTGCGGCAGAGAAGTGGACAGAGGAATTTTGCCATGAACACCATATAAGACCAGGTGATATACTGATTGGTTTTAATCCTGGAGCAGCGTTTGGCCCTGCCAAATGCTGGCCTGTGGAGAGCTTTCAGAAGCTTGGGAAAATGTTTTTTTCAGCAGACCTGCCATCAACACGCAAGGTGTGGGTAGTAGTGCTTGGCACGGAAAAGGAGCGGGATACAGGTGAAAAAATCTGTTCTGTGCTTGGTGAAAATGCAATAAACCTGTGCGGACGCACAGACCTTTCGCAGGTAATGGCTGTTATTGACAGGCTTGACCTCCTTGTCACAAACGACTCCGGGCTTATGCACGTTGGGGCTGCGCTTTCAACGCCGCTTGTTGCACTTTTTGGCTCCACTAACCCGCAAACAACTGGTCCCTGGAGCAGCAGAAGCCGCATAGTTCAAAACAGGGTGGAGTGTGCGCCGTGTCTCAAGCGCTCCTGTCCTTCTGATTTCAGGTGCATGAAGGGAATAACCCCGGAAATGGTCTTTGAGGCAGGCATGGAACAATTGGAACATCAGTTGAATGGCTGAAAACCTGACAGGTAGCCCAGGTATGATCGGGAATGTCGCTTGTGCTCCCTCGCAGGCTGTTAAACAAGCCAGTTTTCTACGTTTAAATTACTGATCCTGTCAAAATGCCTGGTATTTCCTGTTACAAGTGTAAAATCGCCGGCTATTGCAATTGCTGCAATTTCCAGATCTGCAAGATCAAGGGGTGTACCATTGATTTCCAGCTCTGCCCTCAATCTGCCACAAACATAAGCTGCCTTGGAGTCAAAACCCACCACATTTACAGAAGGCAGCAGAATATTCTCCAAATTTTTCAAGTGATACCGGGGACGGTCACTTTTAACTGCACCATAGACAATTTCCGAAATCGTTATGGTAGAGATGTATTGTTCACTTATTGGGATGTCTGCCAACCGCTGAAGCAGGACCATTGAGGGACGCTTTTTAAGGATATTGGTAATGACATCCGTGTCAAAGAGAAACATTACGTCCGTTCCCGGAATTTTGCCTCAGTTCGGAAAAATTATCTATGGATTTTGATACTTCTTCAAAATCGTCCCATTTACCAGCAACCGATGCAAGCCCTTTGCGTTCTTCATGCTGCTCAATAGCCTGGAAGTCCTCAAGGCTCACCAACGCGGCAACAGGTCTGTTCCTGCGAGTTATTATAAATCGTTCATTTCCATAAGAAGCCCTGGCAATAAGCTCGGACAAACTGCTCTTGGCCTTGGCAACTGATACTGTTGGCATAATTTTACCTCCGCTATCGAGGAAGGTTATGATCATAATGACTATCATAACCATAAGGAAACTGATACAATCTGTCAATTTTCATGGAATATTTTAGTATCTTTTACAGGTCTTCCTCTTTCTGCAATCCATGGACTATAATGATTTGCGAATTATGTAACTGAAGTGAATGGTCTTGTTAATGAGAATTTGCACGGATTTATTGAG
>WFRQ01000380.1 GCA_015486425.1 Deltaproteobacteria bacterium
CTATGATTTCATGAATCAACCAGCGTGCAAGAGCATTTTGTTCTAACTCAGGTAATATAGATGCCTCTTTAAATGCTTTCTCAAGTAATTTGGTCGTGTTTAGTCTCCTTTTCTGGAGCATAACGTTAAAATTCAGCAGCGCGTTTTATGCGTCCGTTGGAATGCCTTGTTCGCCATTAGATCGTGTAGACCACCCGAGACATATTTGTGAAGAACACTCGAAACTAAAGTTTGATAAGGAATGCCCTCTTCAAGTGCTCTTCTCTGAAGTAATTCCAAATCACGACTGGAAATCCTAATATTAATACGCTTATCTTTTTTGAATGTTTCTTCGGCAATAGCTTGCAGCATTTTTTTACGCTTGGGTGTGAGCACAGACTTAAATTCACCTGCCTCGAAATCTTTAAGAATTTCTTTTTCTTCTTTACTAAGGTTAAAGTCGCTCATGGTTTTTCTCCAAGATAGTGCTTTGTCGCTTTTCTGCTAGGGATCACCGTTTTTAAAAATATTTCTTTCCGATTTTCGACATAAGGAACAAGATGTACGTAGCCATCTATGTTGATGACAAATACACGCTGATTAGGGTATTTACCTTCATTCGGATGTTCAATATCGTCCAATAATTTACCTTGTTGTAAATAGAAAACAATATCCTCGAAAGAAACACCGCGCTCAGCAATAAGCTGTTGGTTTTTTGTAGGATTCCAATTTATTGGTTTCATAGCATACAGTAAAGCACATATGTACGCCTATTGGCATCAGATAAGGCATTATGTAGATGGCTAACTTTGCAATATACATAAAAATAACGTAACTGTATTATCAAAAATGTTTCGACTTTCTTACAACTCAACATTGAAGAAGAAATAATGTAACTATTTTGTGACGTTACCACTTATCAACATTTTTTATAACTCATATAATACCTTTTACTGCAGGACATTTTCTCTGAAAAATGTCTCAATAGCATCTACCATATCTTTAATGGTAGATTTTTTCGGCTGAATGTCAATGGTAAGCCCATGTTTTTCAGCGGTCTTTGCTGTAACCGGGCCTATGCATGCAATTTTTGCCTTGGAAAGAATCCGCTCCCTGAGGTCTGAGGGCACCATTCTGAAGAAATTATTTACTGTGGAAGAGCTGGTAAATGTAAGCACATCCACATCTTCATCCCGCAGTATCTCCACAACGTCCTGCCGCATCTCAGGTGTTACTGTCTCATAGGCAGTGGCAACAGTAACGCTGGCCCCCATGGCCTCAAGCCCCTGTGGCAGCACTTCCCTGGCTTTTTTTGCTCTGGGAATAAGGACATTCTTGCCCTTCATGTCCATTTTCTCGAATTCCTTGACAAGTCCTTCGGCCCTGAAACTTTCCGGCACCAGGTCAACATTCAGATGATATTCCCTGACGCAGTCGGCGGTGCTTGAACCAACACATGCAATCCTTGCGTTTCCAAGAGTTCTAATGTCGAGGCCCATGTCAAATATGCGCTGGAGGAAATATTTGACTGCATTAGGGCTGCTGAAGATGATCCAGTCAAAGGTGCTCAGGTTTTCAATGGCTGTATCAAGAACAGCGCTGTCTTTCGGGGGTCTTACCTCTATGGCCGGGCATTCAACACATCCGGCCCCTCGTCTCTCAAGGAGCCTTACAAGTTCACTTGACTGGGCACGGGTTCGGGTTACAAGTATGCGACGTCCAAGCAGGGGGAGCCTTTCAAACCAGTTGAGCTGGTCCCGGAGCCCTACAACCGTTCCGATAACAATGATTGCCGGAGGTTTAAATCCCTTTTCCCTGACAATTTCCACTATATTGGAAAGATTGCCTGTAACAGACTTGTGGAAAGGGGTAGTGCCCCATCTTATTACAGCCACAGGGGTTTCAGGGTCCCTGCCGTGTTCAATGAGTTTTTCACAGATGTGGGCAAGATTAGTCATGCCCATGAGAAATACAAGGGTGCCCACACCGGTGGCCAGTCCATCCCACTGTACAGGGGCCTCACTGGTATCAAAACGCCTGTGGCCGGTAATGAATGCTACTGATGCAGTATGCGCCCTGTGGGTCAGGGGCACACCGGCATATGCAGGTACTGCTATGGCAGATGTAACGCCAGGCACTATCTCAAATTCAATGCCTGCATCTGCCATTATCTGGGCCTCCTCGCCACCTCTGCCAAATATGAATGGATCACCACCCTTGAGACGGACGACCTTCTTTCCCTCCTGTGCCTTTTTTACAATGTAGTCATTTATTTCATCCTGATTGGCAACGTGGCGCCCCACCCGTTTTCCCACATATATCAGCTCTGCGTCAGGAGAGGCAAAGGCAAGCAGTCGCGGGCTTGCAAGTCTGTCGTATATAATTACGTCAGCCTGCTCTATGAGCCTCCTGCCCCTGAGAGTCAAAAGGCCTGGATCTCCAGGCCCTGCACCTACAAGATATACTTTCCCGTTCTTTTTATTTTTCACTGTAAACCTTTTCTAGAATTTCTCTGCCGCCTGCATTCAGGATTTCATCGGCAAGCTCTGTGCCAAGGGTTTCCGGCGAATCCGCAGTCCCCTTAAGTTTTCTTCGAATCAATTCATTTCCCTCTTCATCAGCCACCAGTCCCTCCATGACAATTTCATTGTCTGAAAGTACTGCATATGCACCGATAGGGACCTGACAGCCTCCTTCAAGCCTAAGCAGAAACGCACGTTCCGCCCTTACGCAGACAGATGTCTTTTCATCATGTATTGAGGAGAGTATCTCTCTCATCCTGGAATCATCACTCCTGAACTCTATACCAAGTGAGCCCTGACCTATTGCCGGTAGCATTGTCTCAGGATCAAGATGTTCTGTAATACGATCACTGAGCCCCAGCCTGTTGAGACCAGCGGCAGCAAGTATTATGGCATTGTACATACCCTCATCAAGTTTTCTGAGCCTTGTGTCCAAATTCCCTCTCAGTGATTCAATAACAAGGTCCGGCCTGATTTTTCTGAGTTGAGAGAGGCGCCTGAGACTGCTTGTGCCAACCTTTGCCCCATGAGGCAGTTCTGCAAGTTTCCTGCCGTCACGTGAAATAAATGCATCACGCGGGTCCTCTCTGCGGGGGAAGATGGATACCTCAAGCCCTTCAGGAAGTTCCGTGGGGCAGTCCTTTAGACTGTGCACTGCAAGGTCAGCATCCTTTCTAAGCAATGCATCCTCTATTTCCTTCACAAACAGACCCTTGCCGCCAACCTTTGCAAGAGGCACATCAAGTATTTTGTCCCCCCTGGTGACTACCTTAAGAAGCTCAATTTCAACTTCTGGCCATCTTTGTTCGATTTCTGATTTTACCCATTTGGACTGGGTAAGGGCGAGGAGGCTCTTTCGTGTGGCAAGTATAAATTTTTCAGGCATGATGCCATATCCTTTTCCAGTAAACAGTGGAAGGAAAATCAACTCCTTGAAGCAGAGCAAACTGCTCACTATCCACTGTTGTATTCATTCCTGAATTGAATGATTAACGGATTTACCGAAAAAAAACCGCCTATCCCCCGCAGGAGCTGCAGTTAGTACTGGTGCACCC
>WFRQ01000381.1 GCA_015486425.1 Deltaproteobacteria bacterium
GTTTGCAGATAGGGAGCAGTAAATGTTATGCGCATTTTGCGGGGTTTTGTAACAGTCATGCCTGACATTATGACGTCTATCTTCCTGTCAAGCAGGGCAGTGATAAGTTCAGCCCAGGGATATGGTATCATCTTGACCGGCCTGCCGAGTTCATCTGGCAGGAGGTGCGCAAAATCAGCTTCCACACCTGCAAATTTTCCTCCCTGCTCAAAGATAATTGGAGGGTAATTAGCGCTTACACCTATACGCAGCAGGTTTGCAGGTTCTTCCGGCACCTGTTGCTCAACAGGCAATGGAGGTTTGTTTTCCACACATGAACATATAGCAATTATAACAAAAGATAAAATTAGCAAACAACCTGACAATCTACCCATTGAACCCTCCCTGAACTTTCATACTGTTCCATTCACCACGAACACCCGGAATTATGGCGAAAAGACATTTTACAATCATCCATGGCCCCACATGTACGGACATGAAAAAAACGCCAGCCAAAACAGGTATTTTCATTGGCCGTAGTACCTCTACAAATCACTAACCTAAGTTGAGCGTTTCAAAATATGGAAAATCATTTTTATAAAAACATTCAAAGGAGTTATATCGATTATAACTTTCTAATTTTGAAACCCTCCGGGATTGCCGTATTCACCGCATCTCCTTTGTCATCGGAATCCCCATATAGCCTACTATAATGGGAATTCCTCTTTCGCGGATATGCGGCAAATCCGAACAATCGCTCAAATTAGGACTAAATCAGTTCACCGTTCAGGTGAGCCTGAAAATGAGTAATTTTTTCATATTCGTCACCCTTCAGGATTGTCAGATTTGCCGAATCTGGCAATTGCAGGATTAACTTTCAAGCAGAACAATATGAAAGTTTAGTTGATTTTTTTTATAAATCAACCAACATTCTGGTTTGAGGATTTTGTGATTGAAGTTCGGCTGAGGATGGCCTGAAGATGAGATGCGAAATCGGTAAGTTATTTTTGTACAGCCCCTAAGGTGATTACCAAATTGTAATGTTGAGGTAATCCCGCTGTAACTGTTGTGGAATATGATAGTCCAGAATCATTCTTCCGGACTTGTTATCATAACTTCAGCAGGGAAAACGGGATTACATGTGGATTAACTCGAAATATAGTTTCAGCTTTCAGGTATTATTCATTGCAGCGCTGGCTCTCCTCGCTGGCGGGTGTGCCAGGTACACATCGCTGGAAGCACAGTACGCAGAAGATGAAAGTGCCGCAGAGCTAACAGCAGGCACGGACACAGCCGAACTTTTAAAGCAGGCTTCAAATCTGCATCATCCCCTCCTTTCACCAGTTACCATTGACCTTTCAGACGGCATCTCTCTTGAGGAAGCCGCTGTCATTGCTGTTATTGCAAATCCTGACCTGAAGACAGAGCGGGACAGGAAAAAAATTGCTGATGCGCAGCTCATTCAGGCCGGTCTTCTGCCCAATCCCCAGCTTTCATACAGCTATGAATTCCCTACAGGGGGGGTGACGCGCGACACAGTTAACGCCTTTGGAATTGGCATTGACTGGGATATTTCAGCCCTTGTCACAAGGCAGGCCAGGCTATCTACTGCTGATTTTAACAAGAAGGCTGTGGACCTTGAGGTTGCCTGGGAAGAGTGGCAGACGGCAGAGGCTGCCAAACTTCACTGGCTGAAGCTCTTCTGGACCATGAAAAAAAGGACACTCCTCAAGGAGTGGTCCCTGACCCTTGGGAAACAGGTGGCAGTGCTGAGGCAGGCGGTAGAACGCGGTGTGGAAACCGCCCCTGCCCTGGCATCTGCACGCACTGCCCTTCTTGAGGTGCAGGCAGGTCTTGCAAAAAACATGGAGGATATCCGGCAGGAGAAGGCCGCGCTGAAACGCATAATGGGTCTGCCACCGGACTATGACCCTGTTGTTCAGGATAGCGCTTTTTCAATTCCATTTGCTCCATCTGTTATGGCACAGATTAATCACGCCCCGGAAAACATTATGAGTAGAAGGCTGGACATAATGGCCCTGCGGGACGCATGCCGCAGCAGTGATGAGCATGTACGGGAAACTGTGCTTTCCCGGTTCCCGAAAATAGGTATTGGATTTACTCACTCAGGCGACACAGGCGATGTAATAACCACCGGCCCTGCTGTAACACTTGAAATCCCACTGTTTGACCGCAGGCAGGGAGAGATTGCCATGGCGCAGGCATACAGGGCCCGGGCCATTGATGAGTACAGGGCAAGGATATTTGACGCGGTTTCCACAGCAGAAGAAATAAAGGCACGAATTGATTGTGCGCTGGCACATTACAAGAAAACAGAAAGGGCGGCTGCTTCCCGCAGGAATATGGTGGAGATGTACCGTGAGGCCCTTTTGCTCGGAAATGCTGATGTTCTCACATATTATCAGGCCATGATAACGTTGATTAAGGAAAAGGCGGCCCTTCTGGACATTAAGATAGGGATATCAGAACTCGCAGTGGCCATGGAGACAGCCACAGGTACATATATCCGCCTTGGCACCGGGAACAGCCATTCGGAAAGGCACATGAACGGTACTGCATAATGAACAGAAACAGGAAAGAGCCGAAAGCATGCGCGGTCTTATATTATGTCTTTTATCTTGTTACCGGAGCCGCCCTGCTTTTTCCAGGTATGATCTCTGCGGAACAGAGCAAAACTCTCCAGCCCGCATCAACCGCTCCTGTAACCGCCCAAGTCCATACTGCTGTTGCTCATGAGCAGCTTGTAAGGGACATGCTCATGGCCTATGGACGTATAATCCCTGCGCCTGGAAATACCAGGACTCTATCCATTCCCTATGAATGCCGTGTTGAAAAGATCTTTGTGACTCAAGGACAGCAGGTGGAAAAGGGAACGCCCCTTCTGGAACTTTCTCCCAGCCCTTCCTCGCTTCTCATGATGCA
>WFRQ01000382.1 GCA_015486425.1 Deltaproteobacteria bacterium
CAGACCATGGTGGCCCCGCCTGTGGTAGGCGAGTTTCAGAGTGCCATTCGTGATATGGCAACTGTTAAGGGATGGTGGCGCAACCGCCTGCTGAAGGTGTTCATGGCGTTTATCCTGCCTGGAATAGGCAGTATGATAGGTACATGGCTTGGGGGTTACAGGATAATTTCCAATCTGTTCTGAGAAGAAACCGCGACTCAGACAGATCATATTTGGCAGGGCAGGATTTCAGGTCAGGTGAAAGTTTTCGCCAAGATATACCCTGCGGGCAACCTCGCTTGATGCTATTTTCTCAGGCGACCCGGCCTCAATTACGTGCCCTTCATTAACAATGTATGCATATTCGCATACATTCAGGGTCTCCCTGACGTTGTGATCTGAAATGAAAATCCCCATTCCCCTGTTACGAAGGTCTTTTATTATGTCCTGAAGGTCAGCTACAGACAGGGGGTCAACACCTGCAAATGGTTCATCAAGCAGTATGAACTTGGGGTCAGTGGCCAGTGCCCGCATCACCTCAACCCTTCGTCTCTCACCTCCGGAAAGCACCTCTGCTTTTTGGTCAGCAAGCCTTGTAAGGCCCATATCTTCAAGAAGTTCTTCTGTTCGCTGTGCAATTTCAGGTTTTGACAGGCCCTTTGCCTCAAGTACCAGCCGCACATTGTCCGCCACGGAGAGGCGTCTGAACACGGAGGCCTCCTGGGGCAGATAGGTTATGCCTCTACGTGCCCTCAGGTGCATGGGAAGACCTGTTATATCAAGATCGTCAAGCAGGATAGTCCCCTCATCAGGGGTAATGAGGCCTGCAATCATGTAAAAGGTGGTTGTCTTGCCTGCCCCGTTAGGGCCAAGCAGACCCACTATGGTTTCGGTGTGAAGCTCAATGCTGACACCATCAACCACTGGACGTCCCTTGTATCTCTTTACAAGTCCCCTGGCTTCTAATTTTGACATGGCTTTTATTTTCTGGTCAGGGATCAGTCTGAATAGACGGTGGCTTCCACCTTCTGGTTGTCAGAGCTTTCAACCACGCTTCTGTCCTCGTTTATGTACATGGTAATCCTGGTGCCCCTTATGCGGTTTGAACCCTCCCATACCTGGGCGTCACCACTCAGAACCAGTTTCGCAGCCCTCTTGTAGTAGGTTGCCTGCTTGCATGTGCCTACCTTGTTGCCCTTGATAATTTTTACATGCCCGCTTGCAACAATTTTTTTGAGAACACGTTTTTTCTCAGTGGATTTATCCTGGGAAGGTCTGTCTCCATATATGACTTCAAGGCGATCGGAGTTTATGGTCATATCCCCTTGGATAGCAACAACATTGCCCTTGAATACCACGGTGCCGCTCTTGTCCATGGCCTCCATGCTGTCGCTTTTGATATGAATGGGCTTGCTGCCTGATTTTTTTCCTGCTGCAGATACAGGCCCTGATGTAATGATAATCATTGCGGCTGATATGAGTATGGTGATCAGTACCGCTGCCTGCATGCTGTAATTTGCAAAAGCTTTATCTGTTAATTTCATGAATATTCTTGCTCCACTTAAATGGCTGAGGCAGGAATTACTGACTCCTGATCCCTGAGTACAATAAGGCCTGTGTTTACATGGTATTTCATGTGTCTGCCATTGATTACGAGTCCGTCATCCCGCTTAAGCACAACTGGCTCATCACTCCATATCAACTGCTTCTTTTCACTGTAGTTGAGAACATCTGCATAGAGGCGTTCGCCATTTTCAAATTTTACAATAACATTTTTTTTCAATGAAACCATGCCATTTTTTCTGTTATAACTTCCTTTGTCAGAAACGATAACGATTTTTCCTCTGTTTTTGATAAAGGTAATAATTACATCATCAAGGTCCATGATATCACTGTTTTCATAGAGCATAGCCCTGGCGGCCTTCACAGTCCATTTTGTTCCCTCAGGGGTAATCCTTGAATATTTGACATTCTCAAGGGTCAGGTCCGCAGTGATATTGCTGAACTGATCCTGCCACATGTCAGAAATTTCATTTTTCTCCTTCAGAATGAAATTCCATGCAAGTATGCCTGAAACTACCAGTAGAACCAGTATCAGTACTGTTTTGACTGCCCTGTTTTTAAGCATATTATTCCATAATTTTTTTCTTGGCACCTATCTGCTCAGAGGGTGCTGCAGATGCAAGGCGGAGGGGGCGAAAGCGTACTTCCCGTACTTCGAGCCCTTGACAACGCAGCAGATGCAGTACCCCCTGAGCAGATACCTTGATTTGATGGAAGACATCAGCCACATCCCGGATCAGAAACGTAGCATATACGATCTTGTGCTACAAGATATCTCCAAGGGGAAGTCAAACAGCGGGGCTCATGGTAGCCTTGATAAAAAACAGCTTGTTTATCACCCTGCTGCTGAACAGGTTATCAGTTTCAGCAAGGCAGCAGAGCTGTTAAATAAATCAGTGCCCGAGTTTAATCATATCTTGGAAGTTACCTTTATTTGATTTTTGTAACCACGGGTGTTACATTGTAACCATGATTGGCACTTTTCGTGATATATGGCTTGAGAACTTTTTTAAAAATGACATTAATCATAAAAAAATACCTGCGTCTATTCGGGAAAGATTATTCAGAAAATTGCAGATTATTGATGATGCCACCTCTGCACTGGATTTACGAAGTCCCCCAAGCAATCATTTTGAAAAACTATCCGGTCAACTGCAAGATAAGTACTCCATCAGGGTGAACAGGCAGTGGCGCTTAATTTTTCTCTGGAACGATATCAGAGGGGAAGCTGATGATATTTATCTGGACAACCATGATTATAGATCACGAGGTTAGAAAATGATTATAACAAAGCGTAAGCCCGTAAGTGTCGGCGAAATGCTTACTGAGGAATTTCTGGGCCCTTTGAAACTCACTCAGGGACAACTTGCTAAAGCAATGGGAGTCAGTAGGAGAACCATTAATGAGCTTTGTACAGGTAAACGTGCGGTAACGGTTGATACGGCTTTAATGCTGGCAAGGGCTTTTGATAATACCCCTGACTTTTGGCTTAATATTCAGAGGCGTAATGATATCTGGGATGCCTTACATACTCCAAAACGAAGGGCAAGGATTGAAAAAGCGATGCCCGTAAGGGAAATGATAGCATGAACCCAAATTGAGCGTTTCAAAATGTGGAAAATTATTTTTCCAATAAAATTGAAAGGAGTTACACTAATTATAGCTTTCCAATTTTGAAACCCTTCGGG